>JAFZFQ010000050.1 GCA_017555825.1 Bacteroidaceae bacterium
GGGTATTGTATGAAATAGAGCTACCTCCAAGCGATGTGATAGTTTTGTTTACTTTATAAAGGGTGAAATATGCACCTGAGTTGCTATTGGTCGAATAGCCCGTCACGGCATATCCCGAGTTGCTATTACCCACGTAGGCATAACTTGCGTTACTACCCTGTAGCGTTATATAGTTGGCACTACCCGACTGCTTGGTCGCAAATGTAAATGCAACCGGGTTTATTCCAAGCGATATACCGGTAGACTCGGGATCTTGCATATACAACCCACTCTCTACGTTGTAGATGTAGTAGCTATTGTCGGTTGTGGTAGGTATGAGTCGCCACACATGGTCGGTAGCTACGGTAGTGCTTGTGTTGCTCAATGTAGCCACACCCACCTTGTCGGTCGAGGCGCTAAGGTAACGCTTGCGGTTATTGTTATAAATCAGGAAATAACTCTCATTACCCACATTCATATTGTTTGTCTTGTTGATGGCACTCCACACAGGCTCATACGAATAGGTAGCCGTTGTGGCTTCATAACTGAGGTCGAGCGTATATTTATAGTAGTCGTTGTCGGCGAGCTTGCTTTCAAGCATATAACCATCGAATACTACAGCCGACATCTGAGGTTCGATGGTCTTGCTACTGCTCATAGCATCGTGAGCAAATGGAAGTATGGCATGTTGCGAAGTCGATACAGGAGCGTCTGTAGTTCCAAAGTATTTGCGTTCACTGCCATCATCAAAGACGTAGGCTTGTTGCTGAGTAAAGTTGTCGCTAAACGACAAGCTGTTTATGCTGAGAGGCAATGTGCCACTGTTATTTTTCACTTCAATGCGCAGGCGGGCAATTGTGCGAACGAGTTTTCCCTCAATCGCATTATTACCGGCATGTAATTCTACGGTTTTCATCATCGACAACGGCTGTATCACATCCTTCGGACTGATGTTGTGCGATGCTTGTGTAGATATTTTATTGTTCATCAGCGCCTCATAGTCGTGCGACGACCATGTATCATTGAGTCCGCTGACGTAGGTAGTGTTGCCGATAGTACAATCGGTATAATTGGCCACAGCCATAATGGTGTAGACGCCTATTTTCAACTTATAACTCTTGTCGAACGTAACATCGACGTGTGTTGCATCGGGCGCGAGGGTTATGTTTTCTTGTACAGCAATTATCTGCTTTTTATCGTTCAATATATATACCGATAGCGCATACATATATCTACCATCGGTAGCTCTCTCGGCTTGAGACCACTGTTCGGGCGTAGTAGGATAGTCGCTCACATTGCCACGTGTGGCGATAGCGGTAGTAGATATACGGCATGACACCTCGGCATATTGGCTGAGCTGCACATCGTCGGCCTGCTTGCATCCTGCAAGCAACAGCAACAACACTCCTATCACAACTTTTAGTCTCATATAGTTATTTAGCTATAACATTTCATTACAATGGTATATCTTGCGTAGATTTCAACTCATTCCAGTCGGCTATGGAGAGCGCCACATCGACATTGGTTCGGCCAAATCTTATATCGTAGGTATACCTCATACCGGGCTCAAATTTCTTTTTGGGCAGTGCCACACGATGCACCAAGTTGCCTGTCGATTTCAAGCTAAAGCACATCACTACACTGTCGTCTATCTCTTGGGGGATAACCATCACATAGCCATTACAGCCTGCATACTTCTGTGCGCCGTCGCTGTTGGTCGTATATGCCACCGCCATGTTGCGTTGTGTATCGGTCGACCAAAAGGCTACTCCTTGGGCATCTTCCCAGGGAAATATCTTGCGTGTCTGCGCCGATGTCGATGGCTCGGGATAGTCTTGGTAGTACCATTGCATGCGCTCGCCATTCATTGTACCATCGGTATCTTCAGCACCAAAAGCCAGCATACCGGTAGTAGCCAATCCTCGTCCGCTTACAATATTTTCCAACCAGAAAGCCGTGAGCGCATCACTATCTTCGTAGGTGGCATCATCACTGTCCATAAACGAAAATCTAAATCGCAGAGCCGACAATGTGTGCAACATGTTGAGTGTCACCGGCACTCCAAGTTTGAATGTAGGCAAGTTGGTGTCTACATAGCTATAGGCCATCATAAGGTCTTCTTGATAGAGCTCGGTGTTGTACTCTACCACAAAAGTCGATATGCTCGACGAGCTCACCACACTGACAGCATGCATCGGATAGTAGGCATTGAAGGTATACTTGGCACCCATCAACCACATGGCAGCATCGGGGCCATAGCTCCACCCTTGGTAGTTATCCCACTCGGTAGCTTCATTGTATATCAACGACACGTCGTTGTGTTCATTACCCAATACATTCTTTACCAATACACCATCCAACTCATAGGCCGACCACAGGCCTATTGCTTTATGTCCATCGGTGCAAGCCACTTGCAGCATCGAGTCATTTTCTATCATAGAGCGTTGCACAGGAGCCACTACGTTGCAAGTAATGGCATAAGGATTGTCATGCTGATTATTACCCTGGCCCATGTCATCGCCACACGACGACAACAACATGAGTATCACTATACACAGCAATGCCCCTAAGTCTCTTGATAGAAAATTTATCTTCATCTTTATATCTTGTTTTTGAAAAGTTTTCAATGAGGCTGCTATAGTGGCAGCCTCATTGAAATTATAACATAGAATTAGAGAGCAACAACGATTACTTCTACATCTTTCCACAAGTCGGTCGAGGGAGAGAAGTAGATTTTATCTTTGTCGGCAGTCTCAGAGCTGTATGACAAACGATAGGTATAGCGTTTGCCAATTTCCCACTCGTCAATAACAGGTCGAGTATCGGGCTCACCCACAGCAGGTTCTTCGGCGCCCGATTTCAAACCTTTCAACTGCACAGTTTTTTCGTTGGCCTTGCCGTTTACTGTATAGTTTACAGTCACAACAGCATCGTCGGTGAGTTCTTGAGGCATGAGCAACAATTGATGGCACTCACCGGTAGCATGAGCAAGGGGATCGGCGAGCAACTGAGATACATAGCGAGCCTCTGCAGGGAAGCTTACAGAGCCTGTAAAACCTACATAGGGATTGGCAATAAAACCATCCTTAACAGTCCACTCGGGAGCTACGTTACCTGTGTTGGCTGTGCGGTCGTATTGTGTAATATTTAGGGGATTCTCGGTGATGTTTTCGTTAAAATCGCCTTTGTATTTCACACCCGACACTTTGATACCGGTCAATACTACCGACTCGCTCGAAGTGTTGCGAACTGAGAAGCGGATAGAAGAGAGCGCGTGTTGGAATGTAATGGGAAGACCACTATAGTAACCGGCATTGTGGTTCATCTCGCTGGCTGTTTGGTTGCAAGTACGAGTACTGAACAACAAGTCATATTGCTTGGCAGGATCGGCCGAAATTTCAAAATCGAGAATTGAAAGACCCTCGGCACCATAAGTGCGCTTGTTGGCATCACCCCAGTGTGCTTGCTCCAAGTCGGCAGGAGAGCTGGCTGCATAAGTCATCTTGCGACCCTCTTCCCAATAGTAATATTTACCATCGGTCATAGGCGCCCAGCCGTCTACATCGAAGTCGTATGCAATAGCAGTGTTGTTAAAGCCGGCAAGTGTGGCATTGTCCCATCCGGTGAAATCGCCGGCATGACCTACGGCATAGATCATAAACTGCTCATTCTTAGGATAAGAATAGGTAATACCATTGTCGGTCAACTCGCCAATTTCACCATAGACATTGGCTTTGGTAACATCGTTGCTATACATTACAGGCGCGTCGAAAGTAATCTTTTGACGAGCTTGCTCGGGAAGAGTGGCGGGTTCTTCGCTCACACAACCTACAAGTGCTAAACTTGCAATAGCTGTTCCAAATAAGAATTTTTTCATAACTTAAAATTTTTAGTTAGACAATTTGTTTGATTATTTTATTTTTTTTGTATTCCATTTTAGAGTTGTATATCGGCCCATTCATCACCCCAAGTTTCTACTCCGGGGCTGAGACCTCCCGCACCCTCTACGGGGTCTATTTCTATCTCTTGTTCTATCAATATCCACTGGTGTTCCTTGACTATAGGGTCGTCAAACATAGATGTGATATCGATTGTCTCTACTTGCGACGAGCCGTCGGTGCGGGTAAACTCGAAGTTCATCGTAAAGAGACTTTGCTCGTGGGCTAACTTGCCAAAGGTGTTGAACGTAGCATAGAGCACCGCTCTCTTGGTCGAGGCATCGCGATTAAGCTCTACATTGGCATAGTCCATATCGAAAAATATATTGACCGCATCTTGTTCATCGGGGGTAGCAGTACTCATGGCAACTGTTCCTGCCATACCACCAAGCAACGAAATGGCCGAGTGTATATACTCAAAGCCCTTGATGCTCACCTGTATGTAGTAGCTCTTGACAGCCGACTGTGCAGTGAAGTAATCGCCTTGCGCTGTGAAGAGTGTATCTACATGGGTCTTGCTCTCTATCTTTATAGACTCACAGGTCGTGAGGAAGAGGTGGTCGGGACAATAGCGTATAGCATTGTTGTCGATAGCCTCTTGCATCATGGGGAAGTACTGATAATAGGCCGACGATACGGGCGATGTATAGGCCTGCATATCACTGTAACTATACTCGTTGCGCATCTTGGTCTTGGGGCTACCAAAATTGTATACCATGAGGTTATACTCACCCGCTGCAGCGGCTATGTAACCATCGATATAGTATCCGCGCTCATCCTCGCCATAGGACTGCAAATAACGCTCTGAGACGACCTCGCCCGAAAGGGGGTTGGCAAGCACTGCGCGCAACACACGCGGGCGAATGTATTCGGGTTTGTTGCGGGTGTCGTCATAAAAACCGCAAGTAACATTCTTGATGTTCTCGTCGATGTATACGCGCACATAGTGTGCATTGTAGGGGTCTTCGAGCGGGCGATGCTCGCACGACGTGAGGGCAAGGAGCATCATCAATAGACTCAAAAGAGTATGTATCGCACCAACGTGTTTCATGGGCGAGCTCCTTTCTTGAGATTGACAATGATGGGTACTACCAACGATACTTGCAACTTGGTGATACCCCAATAGTGCCAGCGACCCATGCGTGTGTAGTCGCGCCACAATATCTCATAGTCGGGCGAGGGAGTATATCCTCTGTGAGCTATAGAGGCATATCCGCCCGATATGGCAAATTCGAGATTGAGATACTTACATATAGGCATCGAGTAGCCATAGCTGAGACCTACACTCCAATACTCGCCTTGATAGCAGATGTCGGTCTTGCGCTCAAAGTCGTACATACCCGACTCGCCATACAAGCCCACATAGTGACCTACGAGACAATCTCTTATCTTGAGCTTGGGGGTCTCGGGACGAGTCTGTGGTAAGAACCAATAACGCGCCTCGGCTCCAACACCCAAGAAGCGCATACAGTACTCATTATCGTTCTGACCCCATCGCCACCAAGGGAATTGGTGATAGAGCAGAGCCGAGAATTTTTCACCGGCAAAGGGTACTTCTATCGAATAGTTGAGCCACGTGAGTGCATCGTATAGCATATTGGTCTTTACGGCCAATATAGTCTTTGAATAATAATCTTGCGACTTGAGAGCCGGCACACGCACCGTGCGAGGCGATTCTACTGCCGGCACGGACATATAGGATGCTACGGGCGCCATCTTGATAGCAGGATGCCACACCGTAATCCAGGTAGCATAGCGCAAGTGTGGCATGATGTGGTCTAAAATATATTGCCACGAACTACCGCCATCGAGTGCTGCCAGCATACGCTTGCGCTCGCTATCGGCAATACCCGGCATGTCGATAATCTCAAGCACACGCACCTTGTCGGCACGTGTATAGCGATGCTCTATCTCCTCACGCATACCTGCCCAGTTTTCGGCTGTAGATTGTATGTGAATAAGCGAATCGGGGAAGTTGCGATACGCGGGTATATTAGCCAAGATATAACGTTTGGCAGTCTGTCCGCGCTCGGCAGCCAACCACTTGTTGAATGTATAGCTACCCTCGGGCGAGGCGTAAGAATAGATTGTAATGCTATCGATGAGTTGTGTAGAATGTAGTAGATGCTTTATCTGCTCCAACTCAGTGGGGTTGGTCATATAGTCTTCATATATATCCACCTCATTGACCGGATAATATATGCGCGAATGCATAACAGCCAATGTATCGCCCGAATACATCTCATGTGACTCTTGTGCCACAAGTGGCAAAGAACATAGTAGCAAGAAAAGTGAGATGATGTGTGCGACAAATCTCATGTATATAAAGGTGACTCTTTGTTGGTTGTTATAACTGTGTTTTCTCGATTTTATTCAGGTCTGCGATACCCATTTGCTAAAATCACACAAAACTAAAAAAAAAAAAAAAAACGACCCTCCTAAAATATGTTAAAAATTGGAAATAATAACAGTTAGTTTCAATTTGCAATTATTTCTGTCTACACACATATATATTTTAAAAACATTTTTCTTGCATAACAACCACCAAACCACGCATATTGTAAATATAGCTGATAAGCAAGTATAGAAAAAGAAGAAAAGCCCTTGCAATGTGACAAAATGCAAGGACTTTTCTTTAAATTGTATAATCGGAGGCAGTCTATACTACCCTCTCGATACTATTATTTCAACTCAACTACCAGGTAGCGTGTGAGCGACCAGAAGTTATCGGCATTGAGAATATTGAGGGTATAGAAGCCCTCGGCATCTTGTACC
>JAFZFQ010000051.1 GCA_017555825.1 Bacteroidaceae bacterium
ATATCGCCGACTGTTGCACCGGTATAGGCAACAAGGTCTACCGGCGAAATTTTTATCTGCAAGCCTCTCACACCTGCACTCACATAAATATAGCCGAATGTCGTGCAACTAGTGTGTATATATGTAGGAAATGTTTTTTTCATACCTATGGGCGAGCAACCTCCTCGTATATAGCCCGTAGTGGGCAATAACTCTTTCATGGCTATCATTTCGGCACTTTTGTTGCCCGACAACTTGGCAGCCCATTTAAGGTTGACCTCGGTGTGTCCCGGTACTACACACACAAAGATACCTGTGCGATCACCTCGCAACACAAGCGTCTTGAATACTTGCTCGATATTCTCACCCAACTCATGTGCTACATGCTCCACTGCGAGATTGTTCTCATCGACCGTATAGGGTATGAGTTCGTATGCAATGCGCGCCTTATCGAGCAGACGCGCCGCATTGGTCTTGTTTATTTTCATCGAGGCAAGAATTGTTGCTCGGCAAGCCAATTATACATAGCTCTATAGGCCTCCTCGCGCACATCGCTACGCGACAATACCAAGTCGTGCATGCCATCGGTTATGGTCACTTCGGTAACTTTGCGTCCTATTTGAGTACCATATTGCGCTATGTGAGCCACATTCAACACGGCATCGCCTTGTTGATATTCGGGAGTCCACTCGGGCGCATCGATAGTCTTATCGGAGTGCATAAGCAATACCGGGCAAGGCAAGTCTCTCATGTTGTGTATCACATCATGTCCTTTATCGATCGCGCGAATCCAGCCAAAGCGTTCACCTCGTGCCTTCGAGCGTTTCCACTCGGTATTGAACTCCCACTCACCATAATAGGACTTGAGCAAACTCATTGCATAGGCCGACACTTTGCGAGCATCGGGCAAGCCGAGATCAGGGAAAATGCGTCCGATAAAAGCCACTGCCGGTATAAGCACATTGCGAAACAAGGAGTTGTAGTTCCACTCGAAAAACGGGCTATTGAGAATAAGTGCATCGACAGGCATGGCATCACGACGAGCATCACAATAGAGTGTTGTAGTGAGTCCTCCGGTAGAGTGTCCCATCAATATAACACGGGTATTTCCCTCACGACGCACCACACTCAATGCTGAGTCTATATCGGCATAATACTCACTCATATCACGCGCCTCAAACTCACGTTGCTCAGGAAGTAATGAACGGCCATACTTACGCAAGTCGACGGCATAAAAGTTGTACCCCCAATCTATAAATCGCTGTGCCATCTCTTCTTGAAAGAAGTAGTCGTTATAACCATGCACATAGAGCACCGCACTATGCACACTATCACCGGCCAACTTACGCACAAGAGTCGACACTACACGGCCGTGATAATCATCGGACATTACAAACGTGTGTTGCTCAAAACCATTACCGAGCACATCGGGTTGGTAGTATTGTGCGTGTGCCACAAGCGACACAACACATGCGACCAATAAAAGGAGTCTTTTCATGATTGTACGCATCAATTAGATTCGAGCGAAGCTCGCAAGTTATTGAATATTGATGTTAGCACATGACATGCCACGTCAATATCTTCTTCGGGGAGGTTTGACAACGCCTCGCGTATAACTCCAAGCACTACCGGCTTGGTAACACCTTCCAAATCGCGACCCTTGGATGTGAGCATAATGATATTGATGCGACGGTCGTTCTTGCTGGGCACACGATCTACACAACCAAGTTTCTCAAGGTTGTCTATAAGGCGAGTCATACTTGGCTTGTCTTTGAAGGTAAGATTACACAACTCTTGCTGTGTAACACCATCGCGCGACCACAGATAGTACATCACCGTCCATTGCTCGGGCGTAACCTCAATACCTTGTTGGCGAAATACACGATACAAGCGTCGACTTATTGCCGCCGACAACTTGCCGCTGATCATAGAAAATAATAATTCGGGTGTAAATGTTGTAAAGTTTATGTTCATAGCTCGTTTTTTAGAGGTGCAAAATTATATAATTGTTTAGACAAAAAATAATATTGCAATAGTTTTATATGCAACTTTTTCTATGTTTTACAACATAGCTACAAAACACAATTATACAACAGTAAAATTCAGCTCAAATTACGCCTTACGGCACGAGCCATTTTATCAGAAAAGCATGGGCAAAAAGAGTGTAAGATAGTACTGCCAATTGCTCCATACATGGCCTCCCGCACTCTCAAAGTAGGTATAAGGAAAATGCTTCGCATCGAGTCGCTTGCGCAAGCGCACCACCTCGTCATAGAGAAAATCGGTCTCGCCTATCGCTATCCAATAGAGTCGCAAGTCGGCATCTTTCAACAACTGCAACTTCGCATCCATATTGCCGTAGTATTCCAATTGAGCACGCGCATCGACAGCCGGAGAGAAGAGACCCACGTATGAAAAAGTATGAGGCATATTGGCCGAAATATAGTGCGAGTGGTAGCCACCCATAGACAAGCCGGCTATGGCACGGTGAGGAGCATCGGTATAGGTGCGATAGTGTGTATCTATATAATGAATAATCTCGGCAAAGCCCTGTTCAAACTCGGCATTGTAGCTATCGGGCAATCGAAATTCCACTCGCTCCACACCGGTAGCCGTATAAGAGGGCGACGATTGTTGCATAGCATTGCCGTTGGGCATAACAACTATCATGGGCTTTGCAAGACCCTGGGCAATAAGGTTGTCGAGTATATACGTGGCACGTCCCAACTCATTCCAAGCTGTTTCGTCACCACCCATACCATGCAACAAGTATAGCACCGGATACGACACATTACTATCTTCATATCCTGCCGGCGTATAGACCATCATACGACGATTGCTATCCATCAGCGATGAGCGATACCAACACATCGACACAGTACCATGTGGCACATCTTGCACTTGATAATTGTCGGCATGCGCACCCTCAATAATAAAATAGGTATACAACTGCTCTACATTGCGTATAACATAGGGCGAAGCAGGATCGGCCATTGTCACACCGTCGACACGCAACGTGTAGGTATAAAAACCGGGGAGAAGAACTTCACTCGTATAAAACCAGCGACCATCATCACCCGCTCGCATACTCACAGGCGATGCAAGCCAGTCGCCACACAACAACACCTCCTGCGCATTGGGGGCAAAGGTCTCTATCTCTACTATATTATTATGGATACGGGGCGATACCAAGCCATCGGCATAGCTTGCCGAGACGCACACTGCGCACAGTAGCACAAAGAAAATATTGAGCAAATGTTTCATATCTTATTTAGTCCTCTTTTTTTACATCTTCATACTCTATATACTCTACGCCATCGTCATGGCTCGATTCACTGCCGTGCGACTCGGCATTATCGGGTACAATGACAGCATCTGATTGCAAATGCTTCGACAGCCTACGTATAGCCTCTTTGTGCATATAATAGCAGAATACAATACACAATAGAGACAGCAACACCGACACCGTATCGGGGAGAACTTCACCTGCCATCAGCAACATATCGTATACTCCGTGCAAGAAGATAGGAACAAGCAATGTCATAACTACATTGTAAGCCCTATTGCGCGGAGTGAAATGCGCCAACGAGTAGAAGTATCCCATAAAGACCGCAAAGGCGTAATGAGCCGGAACGGCCAACAACGCACGCGCCGAGCCCACCACCAGCCAATCGTCGATGTTATCCATCATATACATCACATTCTCAAAGGCTGCAAAGCCCAATCCTACCATAACGGCATACACAATACCGTCGAAATGCTCGTCGAAATATTTATTTCTTCGCAACACAAGCCATAGCATGAGCAACTTGGCCAATTCCTCGGGGATAGCAGCACCCCAAAAGGCCAAATTGATTTGACCCTCAAGTGTTGCTTCGCCAAAGGATACAAAACCCTCAATAACTCCAACAATAGTCAATGCCACAAACACCGACACAATACCCGCCAAGAAAGCCTTGACAAGTTGTACCGGTGGCTCAGGCTGCTTTTTATCCTTTCCTACGACAAATAAAATCAACAATACCGCAGGTATCAGTGCCAAGAAGAGCGAAAAAATAGAAGACAACATATTATAAAATCTTGTGATGAATACGGCAAAGTTAGGTGTCCTCTCGATAAAAAACAAACTATCGCAAAAGAATTGAGCATTGAGAAAAAATATTTTTAGGACATAACGAAATTTTGTGTAATTTTACCGCAAAATTGGCCCGACGATAAAGGGCTATAATATATACCAAGCGAAACAATAAACAACCATAAAAACATACACACCATGTTTAACGAAGAAAACTACGAAACCAGCCGTCGTGGCTGTATAGAAGTAATATGCGGCTCTATGTTCTCGGGAAAGACCGAGGAGTTGATACGCCGCCTCAAACGCGCCAAAATAGCCCGTCAAAAAGTCGAAATATTCAAACCCGCAGTCGACAAGCGCTACTCGGACGACGAAGTTGTATCGCACGACAGCAACGCCATACACTCAACACCCGTAGACAATTCTCACAGCATACTACTCATGACACAAGATGTAGACGTAGTGGGTATCGACGAGGCACAATTCTTTGACGAGGGTCTCGTAGAGGTATGTACCGAGCTATCAGACCGTGGCATCCGCGTCATTGTAGCTGGTCTCGACACCGATTATCGCCGCATACCATTTGGCCCGATGCCTGCACTCCTGTCGCTTGCCGACGACGTGAGCAAGGTACACGCCATCTGCGTAGAGTGTGGACACACAGCCAACTACTCTTATCGTCTGGTTGATAGCGACCGCCGTGTACTCTTGGGCGAGAAAAACGAATATCAGCCCCTGTGTCGCAAATGCTACTTGCGTCGCATGAAGGAAAAAGGCGAAATGTAACACATGCACCTACGAACCATAGGTGCATAACAATGTTATAGACACATGGACACCAAATTCAACCAACCATTCACATTCGACCGCGTGGTGCGTATTGTGATATCCATTGTCGTCGTTACATTGATACTACTCTTCTTCAACAGCATCAAGAGCGTGCTGTTGCCATTTCTTGTAGCCTGGCTCATTGCCTATATGATGAACCCGCTGGTAGAATGGAACCAACGCACCATGCGCCTCACAAGGCGTATACCTGCTATTTTCATCACTTTTGCCGAGATAGGTATTGCCCTCATACTCATTGGTCTCATCGTTATCCCGATGATTGTAAACGAGACACGACACCTATATGAGCTCGTAAGTATCTATGTACAAACGAGCAACACCATCCCCCTCATACCCGAGTCGGCACAAGAGTTTATACGCCAGCACATTACTACCGAGCATATAGGAGCCCTGCTCAGCACCCAAGAGTGGATAAAGCTGGGACAAGACCTACTCACACAAGCCGGCAAAATAGTTATGACATCGGTGCGCGGATTGGCCACTATCGTGAGTTGGGCCATCGTACTGCTGTATATATACTTTATACTACAAGATTACGAAGCCGTTATCAACCTATTTGGTCGCCTCATCCCCCACCGCTATCGCCCTATAGCCAACAAGATAGGCCGAGACGTCAAGGAGAGCATGAATCGCTACTTTCGCGGACAAGCACTCATTGCCGCCATCAACGGCCTGCTACACTGCATTGGCTTCCTCATCATCGGTCTGCCTATGGCCATCCCCATGGGCATACTTGTAGGCGTGCTCAACCTTATACCCTACATGCAAATACTCAGTTACATACCGGCGCTGTTTCTTTGCATCATAGGCGCATCCGATGGTAGCAGTAGCTTCTGGGCTCTGGCCGCGCTCACCATCACCGTGTTTGTTGTAGCACAAATTATTCAAGAAGCCATACTCACCCCGCGCATCATGGGCAATGCCACCGGCCTCAACCCCGCAATCATCCTACTTTCGCTATCGATATGGGGCTCACTGCTCGGATTTGTAGGCCTCATTATTGCCCTACCACTCACCTCACTACTACTCGCCTACTACCAAAGATATATAATAGGTGAAAAAAATGACGAAAACACCAAACCAACATCTGTCTCAAAAACAGATGATTAGATATTTATTAACATTTGTTAGCAAAATAAGCTCTTAAAATATTTGCAGGATATAAATAAAACCCATATCTTTGCATCGCTTTTAAGGAAAAGCACAATGATGATTCGCTAGCTCAGCTGGTAGAGCACAACACTTTTAATGTTGGGGTCCTGGGTTCGAGCCCCAGGCGGATCACAGAAGAGGAGTTCAAACGAACTCCTCTTTTTTTGTTATAACTACAGCCTGTATAAGCAGCTCCGGCTCGTTCGGTGGTGGCTTGTCTGACTAAAACCGTATCTCTTTGAGCCGAAGCGATGCCTGTTATTGGATTGAAAAAGGTGTAGTCTGCCAAAACATTGTTTCGGTCTGCAGAACCTTGCACTACGCTTGTCAAACAATTTCCCATTGTTCTGATGTGGTCATAGAGCAACGAAAGTTTTTGTTGGTCTTGGTCAGTGGCTACACTTGTCAGCTGATTAGCGATAGCTTGAAGCAACGCACCGAGTGTTTCGGGAGAGATACTGCCTTGTTCTGTCTCTTGACGGAACGCAGTAATGAGCGAAGTAAGATTTGAAATGTCTATCATAGTATTTAAGAATTAAATTCAATGCAAAAGTATGGTCAAATCTTCGCTCACTAAAAGACAAAAAAGAGGGTGTCTCAAAACGAGACATCCTCTATTTTGTCCCCCAAAAAACATAAAACAAAGCCCTGACTTTCACAAGCCGGGGCTTTGTTATATC
>JAFZFQ010000052.1 GCA_017555825.1 Bacteroidaceae bacterium
GTGGATACGTCAATCTATCCTTCAAGCGTTGGCCGAGCAATCACGTATTGTTCGCTTGCCTCTCAACCAAGTAGGCTCACTGAACAAAATCGGTAAAGCCCTCTCGAAGTTTGAGCAAGAGAACGAGCGTAAACCCTCGCCCGAGGAGCTTGCAGAAGAGTTGGATATACCCGTAGACAAGATTTCGGACACGCTGAAAGTGTCGGGTCGCCACATTTCTGTAGATGCACCCTTTGTTGAAGGTGAAGACAACAGCCTCCTTGATGTGTTGGTGAACGATGACTCTCCTATCGCCGACCGCTCTTTGATTGACGAATCGTTGTCGAAAGAGATAGAGCGTGCCTTGCAGTTGTTGCAACCTCGCGAGCGTGAAATTATTAAAATGGTCTTCGGTATTGGTTGTCAAGAGATGACACTCGAAGAAATTGGCGACAAGTTTGGCCTAACCCGCGAACGTGTGCGCCAGATTAAAGAAAAAGCTATCAGACACTTGCGTCAAAAGGCTCAAAGCCAATTATTGAAATCATACTTAGGATAAACAGTCTGATGAAAGCACAAAAGCCACCCGTCGCGGTGGCTTTTTTTGTTTTATAGGTTATTAGCCAAAATTGTTTGCACTTTAGATACTGCTCATACAGGCTTTGGGATGAGATAGAACGACCAACTATTGGTAATATAAAATAACGACAACTATTGGCAAAAAAACTTTGTTTACTCTGTTATAAGTACTCCTAACGAGGGTATAATATCTATATTAGGGTCAAAACATTTTACCCATTTCCAACATAAATAAGACCATTGTGGCGAAAATTTAGTATCTTTGCGATAAATCGCGAAAATACTCAGCACTCGCTGTGAGAAATTTCGAAACAAGTTTCGCATTTCTCGCTCGTTTATTTCTATATTTGAGGTAAACCTCGAATATACTTACGCTCGCTGTGAAAAATATTCAAGTAAACTTGATATTTCTCGCTCGCTTATGCGTATCTTTGCATCAAACTAAAGAAAAAATAAAAGAATTCGAAATATGGCAGCATCCAATTTTGTAGACTATGTAAAGATATTTTGCCGTTCGGGTAAAGGTGGAGCGGGCTCTATGCACTTGCATCGTGCCAAATATGTGCCCAAAGGTGGTCCCGATGGTGGCGATGGTGGTCGTGGAGGTCACATCATCCTTCGTGCCAACCGCAACTTGTGGACTTTGCTTCATTTGCGCTATTCTCGTCACGTATTGGCCGGTAATGGTGGTCATGGTGGCCCTTCGCGCAGCTCGGGTAAAGATGGCGAAGATAAAGTGATAGAAGTACCGTGCGGTACTGCCGTATTTGATGCCGATACCGGCGAGTTCCTTACCGAGGTAACAACCGACGGTCAAGAGCTCGTATTGCTCAAAGGCGGTCGTGGCGGATTGGGCAACTGGAACTTCCGTAGCTCGACCAACCAAACACCTCGCTACGCTCAACCTGGCGAGCCTGCCATCGAACGCAACATCATTCTTGAGCTCAAGTTGCTTGCCGATGTGGGTTTGGTGGGATTTCCCAATGCCGGTAAGTCTACCCTATTGTCGTCTATCTCGGCTGCCAAACCTAAGATTGCCGACTACCCCTTTACAACCCTTGAGCCCAACTTGGGTATCGTATCGTATCGCGACAACCTCTCATTTGTAATGGCCGATATTCCCGGTATTATCGAGGGTGCAAGCGAAGGCCGTGGCTTGGGCTTACGTTTCCTTCGTCACGTCGAGCGCAATGCTTTGTTGCTCTTCATGATACCTGCCGATGCCGACGATATTCGCGAACAATACAATATCTTGTTGCGCGAGCTCACAGAGTTCAACCCCGACTTGCTCGACAAGCAACGTGTGCTGGCAATAACCAAGTGCGACATGCTCGACGATGAGCTTATGGAGCAAATGCGTAACGAGTTGCCCGCCGATGTAGAGACTGTATTTATCTCGTCAATCACCGGCATGGGACTGAGCGAACTCAAAGATATATTGTGGCGCACACTCAACGACGAGAGCAATCGCGTGCTCACCTTTACACACCGCGACCTCGACAAGCATCACCGTGTGAAGGATGAAGATGATTTCGACCTCGGTATTGAGGCTCTCAATCGCAAAGGAAATGATGACGACGAGGAGTACTTTGAGGAAGATTGGGATGAAGAAGAGTATGACGAAAGCGAAGACGATAATCATCGCGAGGAGGAGTGGTAATGCGCGTTTCGGATTGTAAAGACATAACATTATACCAATTTGAGTCACCGGCTTTTGAGTCGGTGACTACTTTTGTTACCACACGCCACAACCACACTCGCACCGCATCGGCACGTGGAGACTTCAATCTGGGGTTATATTGTGGCGATGATACTACTCGCGTAGAGAAGAACTTGCAACAGTTGTGCACAGCACTTGGTATAGGTCGCTCGCAACTTTTCTATCCCCGTCAGGTGCATGGATGCAAAGCACTCGTTATTGATGCCGACTTTATGGCCCTACCCCACGACGAGCAACTCAAAGCCTTGGATGGTGTTGATGCAATAATAACCAATGTACCAGGTGTAGCTATTGCAGTTACTACCGCCGACTGTGTGCCTATTGTATTGTACGATGTCGCTCGCGGAGTTGTGGCAACAATACATGCAGGATGGCGCGGTACTGCGCAAGAGATAGTGCGCTACACAATCAATACCATGAACAGTCGTTTTGGCACTCAAGCAAGCGATATACATGCCGGCATAGGCCCTTGTATAGGCGTGGAAGCCTACGAGGTTGGTGATGAGGTAATTGACGCAATGCGAATAGCTGGTATAGATGTAGATAGTACAACAATTCGCAATAAAACAACACAAAAGATGCATATAGACCTTGCAGCAACCAACGCCGACCAACTGCTACGTTGTGGTGTAGACTTGATGAACATAGAAGTATGTGGTATATGCACCTACCGCAACTGTGCCGACTTCTACTCCGTGCGGGCCCTCGGCAACGAAACCGGTCGTTTTCTCACCGGTGTAATGTTGAAGTAGATATGTACTCAATATATCCGACGAGAATGATACATTCGGATAAAAACGCTATCCCTATGTACCGTTGTACAGGTATTGTATAGAATATTGATTAAGTATCCATCGCGAGCTAATTGGTTATTGAGCTGCTGTGACATTTCAAAACAAGAACACCCTGCAAGACTTCTACTTGCAGGGTGTTTCTATATCAATTATTGGTTTATTCTTACTTAATACCCAATTTCTTGCGGAGGTCTTTGGCGATAGCGTTTTTGTTTACTACCACGCAGATAGTTTTGTAGCGGAAATAGGGTACTGAAGCGTAGTAGAAGCCGTCGTAGCCGTTGGCTGTGCTCCAAGAGTTTTTCACCTTGTAGTATTTGTTGCCAATTTGGTCTACAGCCTTACCCATGAGCAACATACCGTGGTCGTCGGTAGTCTCGTAGTTGTCGTATGCCTCTTGGCGCAACTCTTGTGTTACGTTGAGCTCTTCACCGGGAGCATCGAGTTTGAAGCGAGCATCTTCACGCTCTTTGTCGGTCATCTTCGACCAGTTGAGCCACTCACCTTCGCTCATGTCGTTGGCGTTTTTCTCGGCGGGACACACCATAAAGCCTTTCTTGCGGTTGAAGCCTTTCTCGCTCACGTCGGCAGCCCACAATACGCTATAACCGCCATCGATAGCCTCGTCGACAATACGTTGCATCTCGTCGAGGGGTACGTTATATGACATACCGTGCAACCAGTTGTCAGGTACTTCTACGGCAAATTGAGTGTAGAAGGGATGGTGTGTGAATGATGAAATGCACACATAGTCGTCCATATTGAGGCCGAGCGACTTCTCGAACGACTCGGGAGTATATTCCTTGCCGTTGTATGTAAATGTTGCGGGTACTTCGCCCAAATATGCGTCTACAATACCCTCGGCAGCTTTCATATATGCTGTAGTGGGTCGCTTGCCCGAAGCAATAGCCTCGCCAAAGGTGCGCATAACAACATCAAACTCATTGTGGTTGTGCTTCTCGTAACCATACTCAAGACCACGATATACTTCCTCGGGGAGCAAACCATAGTTCTTGGCAACATAAGGAACGTCTATAACGCCACCGCCACCTGCCAACTCGCATGTAGCGTGATAGCGTACATAGCGCTCCACTTTATCGAGGTAGCAATTGCGCACTACCCACATTTCAGAGAGGTCGTACTCGGGCTTACCCATACGCAACAACTCGTTTTCGAGCAATGCTACGCCGGCAAAGCTCCAGCAAGTACCCGATTGGGCTTGGTTCTTGATGGGAGTTGTGGGCAATACTTTGGTGTCGGTAAACTGATAACCCGCAGGCTCTTCAACCTTTTCGGTTTCTTGGGCTGTCGCACTAAACAAAGGAAGCGACATTGAGAGGGCTAATACCCATGCTAAATTTTTCATAAATGTAGTTATATAGGTGATAAAATTAAACCATCTAAAGTGATTAAGGTCTATAATACTGTGCAAAGATACGACTTTTATTGCATATAATGCAAGTTTAATATTACCTTTGAGGACTAATTTTAACCGATATGAAAAAATCACTTTATCGCATATTTTTTACTGTAGCACTGACACTTATTGTGTGCATCACGACAGTAGCACAAGGCCCCTATCGCACGCGTACATTTGGATTTGATTGGCGCAATCTTCAAGTATATGTCGAGGATAATCCCCTTGCTCCGCCCGTAATTACAATGGGTGAGGCCAATCGTATCGTGATATCGCTCGACCTGCTGGCCGAAGATGTAACCTACCTCGATTACAAAATAGTGCATTGCGATGCCAATTGGATGCCCTCGCAACTGTCGGAATTGGAGTATCTCGACGGTATGAACTACCAGCATGCCGACGACTATGCCTACTCAACCAACACGTTTGCACACTATGTAAACTACCGCGTATCGTTGCCCAACGAGCATGTACAGTTCACCAAGTCGGGCAATTATGTTGTACTTTTCACTCCCGAGAACAGTGGTCGTGTCGTAGCACAAGCATGCTTCAGTGTTGCCGAGCGCAAGGTTGATGTAGCAGCCTATGCAACCTCACGCACCGATATAGGATACAACGATATGTATCAACAAGTAGAGTTTGTCATTGCACATCCCTACTTCAATATACAGAGCCCCTTTAACGACCTGAAAGTCGTTGTATCGCAAAATGGCCGACACGACAACGAGGTGACGGTAACACGCCCACTGCGCGTTATGAGCAACGAAATATACTTTGAGCACAACCGCGACCTCATCTTTGATGCTGGCAATGAGTATCGCCGATTTGAAACAGTATCGGTAACATATCCCGGCATGAATGTGGTAGGCTACGAATACTATGAGCCCTACTACCATGCCCTACTCAACACCGACTTCCCGCGATGTGATATGAGTTATATTTTCGACCAAACCCAGCATGGCCGCTATGTAGTGCGCGAAAGCAATGCCGAGGAGAGCGACCTTGAGGCCGATTATATAGCAACACACTTTGCACTTGCTACCGACAAGCTACATGGAGGCAACGTGTATATAGATGGCGAACTCACCCATCACCTATACGATGAAAACTCTATAATGACCTACAACGAGCAGACTCAGCAATACGAAAATGTACTACTGCTGAAGCAAGGCTCATATAACTATATGTATGTATTTGTGCCCGACGGATCTACTCGCGCCACCCTCGTGCGCACCGAAGGCAACTACTACCCCACCATAAACGAGTATCTTATCAAAGTATACCACCGTCCCCCCGGTTCGCGCTACGACCGCCTGATAGGTACTGCTGTGTGCTACTCGGGCAAGTAAACTCTATACATACAGAACGCCCTGCGCTACTCAGTAGTGCAGGGCGTTCTGTTATAATTGCAAATCGTCTATTCGTCAAAGTCATCGTCGTCGAAGTCAAACTCAAAGTCAAACCCGTCGCCACCCATATCCATCTCGGCAAATTCGCGCAAGGCACGACCGTCGCGTTTGGTAGGTCTACCCAATCCCTTCTGACGGTCCACAAAGCCACTGATGCGTATCATGTCGAGCAACTCATACTGCTCGGGCGGTGTAATATTCTCCAAGAAATTGGGTACAAGCTTGGCACCCATACGATTTTCAGACAAGTCAAGGACTCGAAACGAATATGTAACAGGAGGCTTGCGCACATCTATCACATCGCCCACTTTAATGGTGCGCGAAGGCTTGACACTCACACCGGCTATCGACACACGGCCTTTCTTGCACGCCTCGGTAGCAATAGTGCGTGTCTTGAAAATACGCACTGCCCACAACCACTTGTCTATACGAACTTCATTGAGAGCCATAGGGTCATTACTTTTTGTTGAATTGATTCATCGTAAGTGCAATGCCCGCCAGACAGAAGCTCTTGATTATGTCGCAAGCTACATCTATACGCTCGGGCAACTTGGCGCGCTCTTCGGGAGGGAATTGACCCAATACATAGTCGACCTGAGCACCGCGAGGGAAATCGCCACCTACACCAAAACGCAATCGAGCATAGTTTTCGTTACCCACTACACGCGCCACATCTTTCAGACCATTATGGCCGGCGTCGCTACCCTTGGGTCGCAAGCGCAACGTTCCGAATGGCAAAGCTATATCGTCGACGATTATGAGCATATTCTCTACAGGAATTTTCTCCTGTTGCAACCAATATCGCACAGCGTTGCCGCTGAGGTTCATATATGTCGAAGGCTTGAGCAATACCAATGTACGACCCTTGACCTTCACCTCGGCCACAGCACCATATCTGCGATCGGTAAAAACAGTATTGGACGCCTTAGCAAAAGCGTCCAATACATTAAATCCTATGTTGTGCCGGGTATTCTCGTACTCACTTCCGATATTACCCAACCCTACTATCAGATATTTCATTTATCTCTACAAGCAGGATTATTTCTTGTTAGCGGCAGCCGCAGCAGCACCACGAGCAGCACGAGTCAAGTTAACAGCACATACAACAGCGTTCTTAGCGTTCATCAACTCAAGACCTTCGAAGCTGAGCTCGCCAACTTGGAGAGTCTTACCAAGACCGAGGTTGTCGATGTTGATAATCAAGCGCTCGGGGATGTTGTTGTAGAGAGCTTTAACGCGAAGTTTCTTCATAGAGAGTTGCAACTTACCACCGGCTTTAACACCCTCAGCGTGACCTTCGAGCTTAACGGGAACTTCCATAGTGATGGCTTTGTCCTCATATACTTCGAGGAAGTCCATGTGGAGGATAGTGTCTTTTACGGGGTGGAATTGAATGTCTTTCAACACAGCCTTAACTTTCTTGCCACCGATTGTGAGGTCGATAACGAAGATGTCGGGAGTGTAAACCAACTTGCGGATAGCCTCGGGAGAAACAGCGAAGTCAGTAACGATAACGCCACGACCATTCTCGATTTCTACCAACTTCTCGCCGTTAGCGAGTGTGCCTTCGTAAGGAAGATTTACGATAGAACCACCATTCAATACTGCGGGGATGAAACCCTCTTTGCGCAATTCGCGAGTAGCTTTCTTGCCGAGACCTTCGCGAACTTTTCCTTCAAGAACAAATGTTTTCATTGTTTAAATTTTTTGTGTTACTCAAAATTAAGTTTTTTGTTGCTCCTTAATTTCCCATCACACGGTATTTTCAAAAAGCGGTGCAAAGATACAACTATTTATCGTAAAATACAATAGGTCACTCACTTTTTATACACTCTTTTTCAATCAATATAGGGTATAAAATCAACTGCGGACTGCCTTTGTAATAAACAAGGCAATCCGCAGTATGTGTGATATGGAAGTTCGATCAACGAACGAGCAACTTGGCTGTACCACACTCGCCCGAGCGTGTTTTGTAGCTTACTACATATACACCTTGCAACAAGTGAGCACCTGTGGGCATATATTGTCCATGAACATTGTAGATTTGATAGCTTGCCACATCGCCTTGCACGGCTATAGTGCGGTTGTTGTCGACATAGAAGCGCACGGCTTCACTATCCGACTCGACGCCCTCTATAGCACCGAGTGCTGTGAGCCACTCTTGCGATGCATTGAGTATCTCATTTTGCGACATATCTACCTTATCTACTTTGTGTACAAAGGCGGCAATACGGCAATTATCGATGTTCCAATCGGCACTCAATTCGACAGCATCGTATGTGATAGAATATTCGTTGCTACCATCGAATGTGAGCAAATCGCCTGTTTGCGCAGTGAATACATGGCGTTTGATACCATTGTGACGGAATGACTCGATAAGGTCTTCGGGAGCACCCTCGGTCTCTTCAAGACCCTTTTGGAAGTATTTGTCCGATACGGGTATACCATCCTCTACAAAACACACAGTTATATAAGTATCGATACCTGCAGCTACCATTTCGCTATTGACGCGACCACTCACTGTACAACCTACTTTTCCGGCCTCCTTGTCATGAGCCACTTCAATATTTACTTCGGCCATAGCCAACATATTGGTAACAACATCGAGCGCTTGAGTATAAGGTGTTGTCTCGGCTACCGATGCTCCATTGATGGGAGTAACCTTGCCGGGCATGATGCGACGGTCGTACATAACAGCGGGATTGAAAGTGCCCTCCTCACCAAAAATATAGAGCAAATCGGTCTCTCCGGGCTTAGTAAAGAGGTCGGCCACAAAACCTACGTGGTGAGTGATATATACAACCTCTTTGTCGTACTGATGCATAGCTTTGTCGAGGTAATATATCATAAACGGACAGTTCACGCAGTTTTGGCTTGTAAACTCCTCAACAACCGACATGCGATTGAAGGCATCTTTTGTTACATAGTGATGAGTAATACCGGGACGAGCCTCTTGTGCTTCGACGCCATTGATCTTGGTCACTTCGAGTTTAATCCATTGGCTCACACCCACCTCGCTACCTGTATACACATCCATGGGGAGGTTGCGACCCTCGCGAGCTGCAAGAGGTGTATCAAACAATATTTCCATTACACGGGGGGCTTCATCGCCTTGTCCTTGCATGTGCAACTCTACACTATTTACAGCTTGGTCGGTGTAGTTATTAAAGAAAATTTCGCTCTCGAAGGGAGCAGCGGGTGCAACTGCTTGGGGTGTTGTAGCTACTTGCGCATATACCATATTGTCGACAACAGGGGCTGCCTCGTCATCAAGAATGGCTTGAATGAGCAATGTGCCCCGCTTATCGTAGTTGGTCCAACCTTGCTTGTTGAGGTTGATCAAGCATGCACCGGGCACACTTGCCGAGCCATAAGATACTAAGGGGTGTGATGCACTACCCGACTCATATACTTGCAAGCCAAGGTAAATAGGTTCGGCACCGATAGTAATAGGCTCATCGAAGTAAATTTCGTTCCAACCGGCAACAAAGTCGCACACCTTGGTTGTAGGTTCGGCTTCGAGCGATGAAGTGTGCATAATCATCGAACGTTTTTGACGCGCCTGCATATAATCGTGATTCAAATAACAACGCACACCTTTTACTTGGTGACCTTCAAGACGTGCCACTACAGGGTCGGCTGCAGGGTCGAGGCATATCATACCGCCCAAATATCCATTACCACCCTGACCTTGGAATATGCGATTAATATCGGCAATCTCTTCGGGTGCATAGCCATAACGCACCACCGCTTGCGACGAGAGGCATACTGTTGCAAATAATAGCGCTGCTGTAAAAATTCGCCTTATCATAGCTTCTTTATTTAAGTAGCTATGGTGTACCGAGGCACACCATAGCTTGTTTTACACAATACAATTCTTATCTAACTGATACTTTAGCAACTACATCACCTACACGAGCAATATACACACCGCTTGTCAAGTTGTTGTTGGCAACACGTGCACCGGCAATTGTATATACCTCGACATCGGCACTACCATTGATGTAAACTACGCCATTGGCAACATATACCACTGCATCATCATCATTGCTCACAGCATTTACCGACTCGGGAGCGGGCACATTGAAGTTGGCACTATTGATAACTTGTTGGTGCAAAGCTTCATTATCGCCACTACGATTTAAGAATGCAACGATAAAGAGGTTTTCGAGATTATAGTCGCCATATACATCGGCTGTGAGAGATACACTATAGTCACCCTCGCCTTTGCCAAGAGACTCGCCCCAATAGGGAGTCAAAATATCGCGTACGATATTGGGGTGAGTATACTCACCATAGTAGAATGATTTATCATTTTCATTAAAGAGTTTTTGGTCTTGCGACACAACGTTTCTCTCCATTACATATACAGTAAGGTTGAGGTCTTCACCTACGGGCATTACACCCTCGGCAATATTACCCGATACCTCTATCTCGATGTTCTTGTTGTCGTTGATGAAGCGAGCATCTACATTGACCGATGCAAAGGTGGGTTGAGCCAAAAGAGGTCTCCACAAAGACTCTGCTACCTCGGGGAAGGGAGTACCATAGTGGAAAGGCGAGTTGGGAAGATCGGCCAAATACTCGGTATAGAATGAGCGGTTGACAGTGAACGAAGGCAAGTATATAACACTTGAGTCATTGTTGCACAAGGTGAGCATAGCTTCCAAGCCCTCATTGTCGCCCCACATATATTTATCGTCAACGTGTTGGAATACCAAGTTTAGCTGATCGGCATAGGGACGGAATCCGGGCAAGAAATATCTGTTGAAGTCTGTTGCCGAGCGGTCGCTTTCTTCGCTCACAAACATTTCAACAAGAGGTTTCATCGTATATGTACCCTCAAGTTCTTGAGGAACACCTATCATTTCGTGCTCAATAACGATAGGATTGGCAAGAGGTTGCTCATTTATCTCCACAATTTTCACTTCATGCACACCCGAGCCAAGGCAGTAGATAGGCACTTGTAGAGTTGTACCCAAAGAGTTATCAATAGCTTCTTCCAAGAACACAACGTTACCCATCTCATCGCCATTGATAGCAGTGTTTACAGTGATTGAAGATACTGCATTTGAACCAATATTCAACAGACCCATATCGGCCCAAAGTTCGGTATCGCGCCACACAACAGTGTTACCACGGAATTTTGTCACCTCAACCAAGTTGTTGAAACGGCCGTCGGGGTCGCTTATCACCAACATGATAGCAAGACACTTGAAGCCTTCCATGCGGTGCATGTCGTACCACAACTCATTGCCATTGGCATCGTTGGTACCATCGTAGAGATAGGCACTATTGGGCTTATTGGTAGGATACAACCAAGGTATGCTACATACATCTTTCTTGATATTGGCATAGAAACCTACGCAGAGACGCTCAACGTCGCGAATAGGAACAGGATTGAGGTCTATTCTATTCCAACCGAACCACACAGTACCGTTACCGGTTGTATAGTCCTCGGCATTAAAGTTATTCTCGCGCACGAAGCATTGGTATGAGTTGGTTGTGTTGGGGTCATCCCATCCTACATACATAGCAGTAATCATCGCACCCTCGTAGTTTTTTATCACATCTTCGGGTATAACGATACCGGCACCTACGCGGCTATCGTAGCTGAGTGAGATACCATCCGATTCATAAATTTGACCTGTAACATCACAGTGACCGAGGAACATTTCGGTAGACGGAGAAGTAGTCTGAGCAGGTGCTGCAGCGCGACCTTTACCTTGGTGCTCGGTCCAAGACGCGTTTGCTTGAAAAATAGTACAAAGAGCCAACGCCAAGATGGGCAAAATAGGTCTTCTGGTAAAAATTTTCTTCATAAAGTTTTAGAATATTAATAGGTTTAACAATTTGCTTTATCAACAATATAGAATATTATCTTTCTTATTATATGTTTTTATAGAATTAAGTCATATCATCTTATCATTATCTATTATTTTAAAATTTTTCTTTGCAAACATAAATATACATTTTTACATCTGCAAGCAATTTGACGTTTTTTTTTACACATTGCCATCCATTTTATGCTTTTATCACAATTAATGTTATTTAATACAGGTAGCATTGCAAGAATAGCGAATATTGGTATATTTATACAAATATTGTGTATATCGAGGTATTTGCGAAAGAAATAGAAAATATAAAACACAAAAGATGTTGAGCAAATAACAAAAACGACTATATATATAAATAAGTAAGATAAATTTTACTAATTTTGTGGTTCAAAATATAACATCGAAACTATGGGAAAAAGAATTCTTATTACAGGTGGAGCCGGTTACATCGGTTCGCACACCGCAGTAGAACTTCAAAACGCAGGTTATGAAGTAGTTATTGTAGACAACCTCTCAAACTCAAACGAAAACGTAATAGATGGCATCACCCGCATTACCGGTATTCGCCCCGCATTTGAAAAACTCGATTGCAACGACAAAGAGGGTATGCGCGCTGTATTTACTAAGTATCCCGGCATTGAAGGTATTATCCACTTTGCTGCAAGCAAGGCAGTAGGCGAGTCGGTACAAAAGCCCCTACTCTACTATCGCAACAACTTGGTTTCGCTCATGAACTTGCTCGAACTCATGCCCGAGTTTGACGTAAAAGGTATTGTATTCTCTTCATCGTGCACCGTATACGGTCAGCCCGATATACTTCCCGTAGACGAGTCGGCACCCATCAAACCCGCCCTCTCTCCCTATGGCAATACCAAACAAATATGTGAGGAAATTGTACGCGACACTATCCACGCAGGCGCACCCTTCCGCGCTATCTTGTTGCGCTACTTCAACCCCATTGGAGCACACCCCACTGCCGAGATTGGCGAGCTCCCCTTGGGCGTTCCCCAAAATCTCATCCCCTACCTCACTCAGACAGCCATGGGCATACGTCAAGAGTTGAGCGTATTTGGCAATGACTACAATACCCCCGACGGCTCTTGCATACGCGACTACATCAACGTAGTAGACCTCGCCAAGGCTCACGTAATAGCTATGGGTCGCATGATTGAGAAAAAATCAGATAGCAATATTGAGACATTCAACCTCGGTACAGGTCGTGGCGTATCGGTATTGGAGCTCATCAACAGCTTTGAGCGTGCTACCGGCGTGAAAGTACCCCACAAGATCGTAGGCCGTCGTGAAGGCGATATAGAACAAGTGTGGGCCAACCCCGAGTATGCCAACAATGTGCTCGGCTGGAAAGCCGTTGAGACTCTCGACGACACACTCGCCTCGGCATGGAAGTGGCAAGTAAAACTCCGCGAGAAGGGCATTATGTAATATAAAATGCACACGACACACACCCGAAGCAACACTTCGATGCGTGTGACAGCATAAAAAGACGAGCGAGAGAAAGAGTAAAATTTCTCAGTTCGTCTTTTTTTATGCTACATTATAGAGAAGTCGTGCAAAATATCTATCTTTGCTCCATGCAAGTAGTATACGAAGACAACCATATTATAATAGTAAACAAGACTTGTCGCGAGATAGTGCAAGGCGACAAGACCGGCGACCGACCCTTGAGCGAGATAGTAAAGGATTGGCTCAAGGAGAAGTATAACAAACCCGGCAATGTATTTATAGGCGTTACACACCGCCTCGACCGACCTGTGAGTGGACTCGTGATAATGGCCAAGACGAGCAAGGCTCTGTCGCGCATGAATGAAATGTTTCGTACCGGACAGGTCAAAAAGACCTATTGGGCTATTGTAAAAAACAACCCACCACAACCCGAGGGAACACTCATACACTACCTCACTCGCAACGAAAAGAACAACAAGTCTACTGCCTACAACTCGCCCCGTAATGGTGCTCAACGAGCCGAGCTCGACTATCGTCTGCTGGCCAATGGCGACAACTACCGCCTGCTTGAGGTAGACCTCAAGACCGGTCGTCACCATCAGATACGCTGCCAGCTATCGAAGATGGGTTGTCCTATCAAAGGCGACTTGAAGTATGGTGCCGAGCGTTCAAACCCCGACGGCGGTATATCGCTACATGCACGTCGCGTACAGTTTGAGCATCCTGTTTCGCACAATATCATAGACATTACCGCCCCCGTTCCCGACGATCGTTTATGGAATGACTTAGCTGCAATGACTCAATAGTGCAGCGAAAGAGACACCCGGCAATATATATTAATTTACCAACAAATACACATATTTAATATACAAAAGAGGTTTTAACAGCCCCAAAAGCAAGAAATCGGATATTTTAACACGAAAGTACTTGCATTGTAAGTTTAGAAACACTATCTTTGTATAAAGTTAGATGAGCAAGACAACGGGTCGCACCCAAGTAGATTGGGAAACTCATCAAATTTTATGAAATGCCGAGACAAGCTTTGCGTTCCAATGGCGGGCCACAACTCTTCGGAGTATGCACAGCACGGTGGATTACAAAGGACGGAAGCACTCAAATCCTGTCAGTCGGAGTTTCATCGCATCCTTTGGTGTGACCCTTATCATAAGTGAGGCTGTATCAAAAGCAATTTGGTAAAGCCTCACTATTTTTTATACCATTACCATGAAGATAATCGGGGCAAAAATTAGGTAATTTTCTCTCTATTGCCTATCTTCGCATCATATTATAGCTATATAAAACATCATGAAAAAGCACTTTCTTATATTTTTATTACTGATACTTTTTCAACCCGGCATATTGGCTCGACCGATAGATAAAACAGAAGCAACCAACCTTGCCTACTCTTTCTTGCACAGCTATAAAACAGATGCTCAGAAGGCTCCACGCAAAGAGATATGTAACATTGATATTGCACACATATCGCACGACAATCAAGGCAACAACCTACTCTATATATTCAATCGTAGCGACAACGGCTTTATCATAGTTGCAGGCAACGACGAGGCTCAACAACCCATATTGGGATATAGTGATAGTGGTTATTTTGACATCAACAACATCCCGCCCAATATGCGCAGCTTCATGGCTGCCTACGAGCAGGAACTACAATCGGCACACCATACAGCTCAGGCCGATACTTTAGACAAATATCACACCTTGTTTGACAAAGATGTAGCCCCACTTGTCAAAGCACATTGGGGACAAGATGAGCCCTACAATGCCTTGTGTCCGTCGTACATGAACAACCGCGCACCTACAGGATGTGTGGCTACCGCTATGGCCCAAGTCATGTACCACCACAAGTGGCCTACTCAAGGCAGTGGCAAGATAGAGATAAATGATGGCGCGAGAAGTGAAACTATCGACTTTGCCAACACTACATACAATTGGGATATGATGACACCCATATACAGCTCGCTCAGTACAGAAGCCGAGTGCAATGCCATTGCTACATTGATGTACCACGTGGGTCGCTCGGTCAACATGATGTATGGTGATGCAAGTGGAGCTGTAACAGCCGATGCTGCAAAAGCTTTGGCTACATATTGGAAATATGACAAATCTATCATACACCGCGACCGCAAGTATTACACCATAGCCGAGTGGGAACGCATGATAATGAACGACATTGACAACAACCGTCCCATTATATACCACGGACAATCGCCCGAGGGTGGACATGCCTTTGTACTCGATGGCTACAACAGCGACGGCTATGTACACATCAATTGGGGCTGGAACGGCATGAGCGATGGCTACTTCTTGCTACAAGCCCTCTCGCCCGAGAGACAAGGTACAGGCGGATTTACAGGTGGCTATAACACAGGGCAAGGCGCAATCTTCGGCATACAACCCAATCATGGATATAATAGTATCATAGAGATTACAGCCCAAAGTTTTACCATTCCCAATACTATAAGTTATAGAACCGGCGAGATAATATCGACCGTAGTTACAGGCATAGCCAACGCCAGTTGGAACAACATTGCTTGCAAAATGGGATATATGGTATACGACAGCAACAACAACCATATTGCTACAATCAACAGTTGCAATGTTTCCATAAGCGCAAGCAGTACATTGGGCAACCGCAACATCATGCTTACCCTGCCCGACACACTTTCCAATGGCACTTACAACATCTATCTGGCTCATACCGATGCTGGCGACAATTGGAAACATGTAGCCATGAGCATGAATACGCAACCCTATCAAACCTGTGAGGTAACTGATGGAAAAGTGGTTATAACAACAAGCGAAAGCGGCAGCCTTTGGGCAACAAGTATAATATGTAACGACGAGGCAATATATGCCAATCGCCACACATCATTTACCGCAACAGTGTGCAACACCACATCACACGAATACCAAGGAGCCTTATACTTATCGATATACGAGCGTTCGGGCAAGTTTGAGCAACGCCGCAGCGATCCTATAGCCATTTCAATACCGGCAGGATCGGAGGTAAACATAAACATACCCATGCGCATAGAAGTAAGCAAAGGAACTTATTGCTTATTTATTACCAACGAACAGAAAGAAAAGTTGAGTGACTCGATACAAATATCAATACTTGACGAACCTGAAAGTCCCGAATTTCATGTAAGCAACTTTACACTCAATAGCACGGCTCAAGACTGCCTACAAGTATCGTATACCGTCACCAACAATGGCAACGACTATACCGGAGTGTTCCGCTCTTGGCTACAATTTTCCAACTTGCAATACACCTCGTCACACAACAATAGCGAGGTGATGACAGTAAAAAAAGGCCAATCAATCGATGTGTCGCACACCTGGAGTTACGACGACGGCGTTGTGGGCGAAAAATACATCTGCACCCTGTGGTGCGAGGACTTACGCAAAGGTGGTATGAAACAACTATCGAAAGATAATATCACATTTGTAATGACCGAACCCACCGATATAAAAGCAACTCAAAATGCGACCGTGAGCATCTACCCCAACCCTGCAACTCGCTATATAATGGTAAGTGGCATAGACGACACATCGGTTACACACATATATAATACACAAGGCAACCTTGTTGTGAGTACAACCCTTACCTATATTGATGTTGAGGCGCTGCCTACCGGTATATACTATGTCGTAACACACACCCACAACAACACAGTTACAAACAAAATATTAATCAAATAAAAACCAAGAACAATGAAAAAAAGTATCATGACAATCATTGCCATTGCAACCATTGCAGCAATGAGCGCTTGCCAATCGAGCAAGGAAACAAACAAAACAGAAACAGTAGAAACCACAGTAACCGAAACAATGAACGAACAACCCATAGCATTGGCTATGCCTCGCGTCATTATCTACAAGACTACAGGCGACTTCAGCAACCTCGTTCCCCTTTCGATGGACGACAGCAAAACACAAATCATCAGTCTCCCCGACCCCGCCGACATCAAAGAGAACAAGCGCCCCACACAACTTGCCAACGGCTACTTGCTCGACAACTTTGGCATCGGTAAGAACGTAGTATACACCGACTATACCTACGAGCAATATGCAGCCCTTGAGAGTGTGCCCGAGTTGGAGGTACTCATGCAACATATCGTAGAGCGCAATCCTCTTGTAGAGTATTATGCAAGTGGTGCCGAATATCCTCGCACAGGCGAAGCTCGCACCATCGAGGCATTAAATGAGGTTATTGCCAATGGCATGGAGGGCTTTGTAAAGTTGAACTTATAAACGATTAAGATAGAACATTATGAAAAAGATTATTTTTTCATTCGCACTACTTATCACACTGCTCACTTCGTGCGATTTGATATCAAAGATAAGCGGATACGACAAGGACAAATTGGACATAACACTCTATGCCAACGACACCGAAGTGAATGGTGGCTTTTCCTTCACCGCAAGTGAAGCATGGAGTACCTTTGTTGAGTACACAAGCGAAAGCACCGATTGGATAACCATCGACCCCGCAAGTGGTAATGCCGGCAAGGTGACTCTCAATATTGCCGTTGAAGAAAACACTACAGGCGAGACACGCACTGCTATTGTACACATTGTGTGTGGCGAGAATAACCTCAATATAGATATTGAGCAAAAAGCCACTGAAAATACCGGCAATGATGATAACGGTGATGATAACGGTGATAATGGTGGTAATGAACCATCACAAAAACAACCCGTCTATGTTATAGACCGCATTATACAGACCATCGACCAACACGGTCAAACTGTTACCTACACATACAGTTTCGAACGTGAAGATGACACTCCCGGATCGAGAATAACAAAAGTGCGCATTGACGGACTTCCTCGCGAAGAGGGCGCTGCAACAGTATATGACGCCTACTTGGAGTACCGTATAGCCTATAACAATCTCAATAATAATATTGAATTCGCAACGTACGCAAATGGCTATCTGTACCAAACCATCAATGCCATTACCAACGGACAATACATCGAACAATACAGCTATTCGGAAGACATACAGATTATGGAAAATCTTGCCGATGGAAAAGAAGGAAATGTATATGATGGTGTAGAGACTCACACATACTACTTCAATCGCCACGACCACAACGACCAATTGTACAGAACCGACTATGTGTGCGAGACCGTATTTGAAGGTTATGAGCAAGGCTACAGAAGAGAGGAGACATCTTACAACTTCGAATGGGAAAGAGCCGATATAAAAGGTAGCGAAGATATATTCAACCACGCCTATAACCTAAAACAACTCTCTTGGATACGCGATGGATGGGAAGAAAATTATGAGTATTTTAGCTACGATTCCAACCTTAACTACTCCTACATTTGCCCCGGCAACATCCCCTCTGCCCCCGGTATGTTTGTCGACATCAATCACATGATTTCCACATTCTGGATACAAGGTGTATATAAAGCATACGGCGATCAACAAGGCATGCTCGGTCTTATTGGCTTGATAGCACCCCCAAGTTGCAACCTGTTAAGCGAGATATCGTATATGTACGGCGCATGGGAAGGCACACCTCTTCGCATAAGTTACAAACTCACCGAAGACAATAAGCGAGTAGATTCATTTACAATGTACAGCGTTGACACAGAGGCTATCGTAAAGATTGAATACAAAGAATATTAAGAGCGAAAATAATTTGACACAAGATGTTGCATCCTCGCAAGATGCAACATCTTTTTTTTACCCCTGCTCTACCCCGATACACTATGAGACAGAAAAAAAGTAGCCGTATCGCACGATACGACTACTTTATATTATATGTGTAATAAGTATTACTTAATGCGGAGGAAGCTCATACCGAAGCGCTCGCACGCAGCACGCTCAAGTTCCTCGCGAGCCGAGGGCTCTGCAATGCGGATAAGTTCCTTGGCACGTTGAGCCAAGTCCTTGCCACGCAAGAAAGCAATACCGTACTCGGTAACGATGTACTGAGCTTGAGCACGAGTTGTTACCACACCGGCACCAGGCTTGAGTGTAGGAACAATTTTCGATACGCCCTTGCCCGAGGCTGCCAACATGGCGATAAACGTCTTACCACCCTCCGAGAGTGATCCGCCGTACATAAAGTCGTGTTGACCTCCTACACCCGAGAACATGCGAGTGCCAATAGAGTCGGCGCAAATTTGACCGGTGAGGTCAATTTCGAGAGCCGAGTTAATGGCCATCACTTTGGGGTTTTGCATGATACGGAAGGGGAAGTTTGACCATGCAACATCCTTGATGATAATATCCTCGTTGTAGTTCATGTAGTCGTAGAGACGTTGCGAACCGAGTGCCAACGAAGCCAACGACTTGCCGGGAAGTACCGCCTTTTGACTGTTGTTGATAACACCACTTTGCAACAAAGGTACTACACCGTCGGTCATAGCCTCGGTGTGGAGACCCAAGTTCTTGTGCGAAGTGAGCTGAGTCAATACAGCATTGGGAATACCACCTACACCGATTTGCAATGTTGCTCCATCGGGAATTTGCTCGGCAATGTAGCGACCAATTTGTTGCTCCTTCTCATTGGGATTGGCAATGGGAAGTGCTACAAGAGGCTCATCTACCTCTACACAAGCATCCAACTTAGAGATGTGGATGAGCGCATCGCCGTATGAATAAGGCATTTGCTTGTTTACTTGTGCAATGAGTACCTTGGCACACTCAACAGCCGAAACTGTCAAGTCGGCCGACACACCATAGCTGCAGTATCCGTCCTTGTCGGGAAGCGACACATTGAGGAATACAACATCGAGAGGTATAAGGCCTTGACGGAAGAACTCGGGTATCTCACCCAAGAAACCGGGAATACATTGACCTTCGCCACGAGCAATAGAGTCGCGCACGCTGTTGGCAATGAAAAGGCTCTTGACGATAAACGAATCGCGATACTCGGGCACACTATAAGGTGCTACACCACGAGCTACACCAAAGGCCGAGTATACCTCTACGCCACGCAATTCTTCGTGACGGTCGGCAAGTGCTTGACACAATACCTCGGGTATTGATGTACTACCTTGAATATAAACTTTATCGTACGATTTTACCAATTTCACCGCATCGGCGGCGCTCATATATTTAGCTCCTGTCATATAATTACACATTATTTATTATTAGCATCAAAAATTCTCAGACGCTCGTCGAGCACTGCGTATTCGTTCTCGGTAATCTTCGAAGTACATACACGGATACCCTCTTGACGGCTACCGGTAGACTTCAACGAAATGGCCGAAATACCATAGCGCAAGAACTCGGCAAGAAGTTCGTCACCTGTAAAGCCTTTGCGACCCATTGTAAAGAAGAAACCATCGCTGATGTCCTCGCCAAGGTCCTTGTCATAGACAATATGGAAGCCATTGCGAATGAATATCTCTTTAACATGCTCGGCGCGCTCGGCATAGAGGCGAGTATCTTCAACAAAGTTGAGTGTACCATCGCATGCAGCGTTGTACATAGCAGCCATGGCATATTGTGCCGAGTGGCATACGCCCGACGACAAGGCATAGGCTACGATGTAAACCATTGCATCGCCCACTGTCTTCATACCCCACTCTTCTTGCAAGTAGTCGAAGCTACGCTTAGCCAACTTGTCCGACATAGCTGTCACGGCAATGCGCTCGCCGGCATAGCTGAATATCTTCGAGCCCGAAAGCATGAGTATATAATTATCGGTGTAATTGGCTACTGAGGGTTGGAAGGGAGCTTGGAAAGGTATGCCCTTGTTGGTACGAACGTCCATACAGAGGTAAGCCAAGTCTTCGAGCACGATAGTATCGTATTTGGTAGCAAGTGTACCAATGTACTCAAGCTCTTTCTCTGTGAGACATACCCAAGAGGGGTTGTTGGGGTTTGAGTAGATGATACCGGCAATTTTGCCCGAAGAGAGTATCTCCTCAAGTTTGGCATACAACTTTTCACCACGGTTATCGTAGATATCAAAGTCTATGCGGTTATATCCCAACATCTTGGCTTGCAAGGGTTGCACGGGGAAACCGGGGTTGATAAATAGGAATGTGTCGCGCTCCTTGTACAAGTGACGGCACAAGATAAACGAGCCAAGCACACCCATCATCGAACCTACAGCAGGCACACAGCTCGAAGGAGCAACATCGACATTAAGGAAAGCCTTAACAAAGCGCGAAGCTGCATTTTTCAACTCGGGAATACCATTGATATCGGGGTAGATATTGGCTACGCCACGATCGAGAGCGGCTTTCTGAGCCTCTACACCAATCTTGCTGGCAGGAATACCCGGTGCGCCTATCTCGAAGTGGATAAACGACTGTCCGGTAGCCTCCTCAAGACGCTTTGACACAGCAACACACTGACGAATGGTTGCATTACCAATATGTTTGATGTTGAGATCGGCCAATACGCCATCTACCAACTCCTGATTGAAAGGTACATTCATGATTTTTTATTTAATGTTTTGTTTGGCATACTCACATCCGGCACGCAAAGCCTTAATGTTCATTTCTACAACATCTTCGCCCTTGCGACCGAAGATTGTGCGAATACCCTCCTCAAGCTCTTCGATATCGATGCCCAAGAAAGGTGCTGCAGCACCCAACAATACGATGTTGGCGGCGCGAGGCGATGCAACTTGCTTGGCAATAGCATCAACGTCGATAGCGATAACGTGAGGAAGTGCTTCGAGAGCCTTGTTCAACTCCTCTACATCGGGATAGTTGTCGATGTTGATAAAAGGTGCTGTGTTGGTAATAATCCAACCCTCTTTGTCGAGGTAGGGCAAGTAACGCAAGGCCTCCATAGGCTCAAGCGAGATTACCAAGTTGGCACCTCCAAGGGGAATAAGGTCAGAGCTGATGGGATCTGAACTGATACGAAGGTTTGATTGTACATCACCACCGCGTTGGCTCATACCGTGAACCTCAGCTTGCTTGATGTAAAGTCCTTTGTTGATGGCGGCAGCGCCTATGATGGTGGCAATAGAGAGGATACCTTGTCCTCCTACACCCGAAAGTACTATATCGGTGCGCATAGTTTATGATTTTTTATTGTGACGTCTTGCTGTTTGAATACACTCTCTGCGGGGGATGATAACAGATACACCGTGGTGTGCAATCTCTTCACGGATGATTTGCTTCATCTCCTCCATATTCTTGGCCAAAGGCACAACTACACGGATGTGTGCAGGATCTACGCCCAAGCCTTGGCATATTTGCTCAAGACGACCTGTACCTGCCGAGTCTTGACCACCAGTCATACCTGTAGTGAGGTTGTCTGATATAATTACTGTAATGTCGGCATTTTCGTTTACTGCGTCGAGCAAGCCGGTCATACCCGAGTGAGTAAATGTAGAGTCACCAATAACTGCTACAGCGGGGTATTGACCAGAGTCCGAAGCACCCTTAGCCATTGTGATAGATGCACCCATATCTACTACCGAGTGGATAGCACGGAAGGGAGGCATGAAACCGAGAGTATAGCAACCGATATCGCTGAATACGCGTGCGTTCTCAAACTCGGCAACTACCATATTGAGAGCAGTGTACATATCGCGGTGGCCACAACCTTGACACAATGCGGGGGGACGGGGCACTACGAGAGGTGAGGGATCGAATACTTGTGCACCTTCGAGACCAATAGCCTTGCGAATGTTGTCGGGAGTGAGCTCACCTGTGCGGGGAACATCGCCCGATAAGCGACCGCAGATTGTAACCTTTTCGTTGGCAATAACACCGCGGAGTTGCTCTTCGATGAAGGGTTGACCATCTTCAAGAACCAAGATTTTGTCGCAATTAGCAACCAATTGATCTATTTGCTTTTGAGGAAGAGGATATTGCGATACTTTCAACACGTTGAAAGGTGCACCATTGGGGAAGTGCTCCATCAAGTAGTTGTAACCAATACCAGATGCTACAACACCCATGCGGCTGTCGGCGGTAGTGAGTACGTTGTGTGCCGACTCTTCAGCTTCACGAACGAAATCTTTTTGACGCTCTACCAACTCGGCATTGCGTACGCGTGCTACGGCAGGCATCAACACCCATTGACGGGGGTTAGTGGGATAGCTCATTGGATTTTGCTCACGAACAGGACCCACTTTGACTACAGCACGAGAGTGTGCCAAGCGAGTAACTACGCGGAACAATACGGGAATTTTGTAACGCTCTGAAAGCTCAAAAGCCTTGCCTATCATATCGTAGGCCTCTTGTTGTGTAGAGGGTTCGAAAATAGGCACCATAGCAAACTTACCGTAGAAACGTGAGTCTTGCTCATTTTGAGAAGAGTGCATAGAGGGGTCATCGGCAGCAACGATAACAAGACCACCATTTGTGCCGGTCATGGCCGAGTTTACAAATGCATCGGCTGCTACGTTCATACCCACGTGCTTCATACACACCAATGCACGCTTGCCCATGTAAGACATACCCAATGCAGCCTCCATTGCAGTCTTTTCGTTGGTAGACCAACGGCAGTGAATGCCACGCTCGGCAGCCAAGGGATTACCTTGAATAAACTCTGTGATTTCAGTTGAAGGCGTACCGGGATAAGCATAGACACCAGAAAGTCCAGCGTTGATAGCACCCAAGGCTATAGCCTCATCGCCTAAAAGTAACTTAGTGTTTTCCATATAATCTTGTTTTTTATGAGTCGTTCACAAATGTAACAATAATTTTTGCAACTACAATGATAATATACAAGAAGTTTTTGATAAAAAACCTAAACAACATCACCTACCGCCATTGCAAATATCACAATTAGCAACATATAGAGAATGTAATGTTACAAAACAAAAGGGCAAAGAGATTAATTGAATCGAAAACACAAAATTTGCAGCACAAAAATAACACCACGCATTGTACGCAATTGCAATAAATAATATCTTTGCAAGAAGCAAAATTAAATCGAAATAAATATATGGAGCTACCCAACGACCCTGTAATGCTATTAAGCTACATCAACATGAAACTGCGCGACTTCTACCCCACCCTCGACGCACTTTGCGAAGACCTTGACATTGACCGCAAGGAGCTCGAAGAAAAGCTTGGCATGGCGGGCTATGAATACAGTGCCGAGGCAAACAAGTTTTGGTGAGCAAATCAGCCAATGAGAAAAATTTGCTTCAAAGACTATAAATATAAGCGAATGTACATGCTTGCACAACAAACACTACCTATTCGCGCCATTTTTGGACTTTAAGCCGTGGGTTGATGTCGAAAACGCATCACCACGAGATGTAAAACATCTACCCAATAGAGTATCCAACGCATAGCGACCAGGCCCCGTTACTGCCAGCAACAGAAAAACCAACAAATATATCAGCACAAGCTCGCCTTGCGCCACCACTCCATGATGCACAACACCAAAGGCCACTACCATTGTTATTATCATAGGTACGAGTGCAAGCCGAAAAAGCAGCCCCAACACGAATGCTATACCACAAAAGAGTTCGGCAAATATTACTAAAATCAAAGAAATTCTACTACCCATACCCATCACCATGGGAAAATTATCGGCAAGAGTGGCAAAATTCTCAAGCTTGCCAATGCCGTGCAGCATAAACAATACACCAAAGACAAGACGCAAGAACAGCAAAACAAGCGACATGGATGACGTGTAGCTTGTGTGCGGAAATAGAATAGAGCGAATCATAACAATAGCATTATATAGTACAGACATAAAACGCCGGCGACAAAATTTTGTTTGACTCACCGCGACATATAAGTACTACATCTCAGCCCACATATCGTAATAGTATGCAAAAAAGAAGAAAAAACACTACGCAAGACGACTCGTCGCGTCAATAAAAAAAGATGCCAATCTCACGACGGGCATCTCTTTGTTTTTTCTCCATGCTTTCACAAGCACATGAGTAAATCAATAAAACTTGAACGTTACTCTGAAACTAAACTTTACATTTACACAATATGAAAGGGAATTTCTTTTCGAAGGCAAAGAAAACACAGTTAAGCGAAATTTACAAATTAGAGGTATAAAACACAGTGTTGAGTGACAAAATAGCCTATTTTCGTATTAAAACACCTATTTAGGGGTGAATTTTGCACTAATTTTCTCATCCCTCCAAGAATTTCAGGCGCAGAAAAGTCAAAATTTGAAAATAAACACTACCTTTGCAAAGGATATAAATGCACCATCACAACGACAAAACAGCAGGACAAATGAAAGAGATAAGCGTATTTACAAGGGTACTTCCCGAATATCTTTTTAAAAAGTCGAACATTGTAAAAATCATTGTTTCTACAGCCATATACGCATCTATATTTATCAATATATACAAGCCCTTTGGCTCGGGAACATGGGACAGCAACCTATCAGAGTTGTACTTTTTTCTTTACTCAAGCGTTATTGTTTTGATAGGATTTGTGGTAATTACCCTGAGTCGGATTGTGATGTACTTCTGGAATCAGCGTCAGCGCATTGTCAATATACAATACGTGATGTGGATTCTTTTCGAAGTCTTATTCATGTCTATATTCTTCACAATCATCGTATTATCTATCAACAACGAGGCCAATGCCTGGCACACGTTCAAAGACTGCTTCTACAACACAATACTCATCTTGCTGCTGCCCTACCTCATCATACACACATACTTGTCGCTATCAGAAAGAAATCGCGAGCTCGAAGAGCGCGACGGCATAAAGCCCGTTGATAGTACGGCAAGGATGATAGACTTCTACGACGAGCGCGAGGTGCTACGACTATCGGTAATGAAGTCGAAAGTATTATATGTAGAAGCCGCCGACAACTACGTGTGTATATACTACCGGAAACAGAGTGGCGTGGCACGCTTTATGTTGCGCAATAGTCTCAAAGCCATGGAGAAGTATCTGGCCGATGTCGATATCGTGCGTTGTCACCGTTCGTATATGGTAAACCTTGAACACGTGAGCGTTATACGCCGCGAGCGTGGTGGCATCTACCTCGAACTGACTATACCCGAAATGCCCGACATACCCCTATCGCACAAATATCGCGACAAAGTTGATGCCTGGTTCAAGACCATTGAGCAATAACACCGCGTTGCGTGTAGCTTTTATCAAGCATCAAAATATAGTTGTACATTATATTATATATTGTGTAAATATCACTAACTTTGCAACAAGTATAACCCCCAATACACTGCCACCGCACCATGTTTTTCTTTAGCGATGTAATAGGACACGAAACACTCAAAGCCAGCCTCATTCGTGCAGTAAATGCCGGCAATATAGCTCATGCACAACTCTTTTCGGGAGCCGAAGGAGTGGGAAAATTTGCCTTGGCAATGGCCTATGCACGCTATATACACTGCACCAACCGCGGTGCTACCGATGCCTGTGGCGAGTGCCCATCATGCAGGCAATACAATGCGCTGTCGCACGCCGACTTGCACTTTGTATTTCCGATGGTGCGCAACAAAGATAAGAAGAAAATACATTGCGACGACTATCGCAATGCCTGGAACGAATTTATCACCTCAAACACATATTTTGGCATCGACGACTGGCTCAAAGCCATGAACGCCGAGAACAAACAGGCCATAATATATGCCGACGAGAGCGAAGAGATATGGCGCAAAATGACACTCAAGAGCTTCTCATCGCCCTACAAGATAATGATAATATGGCTGCCCGAGCGCATGAACATCGAGTGCGCCAACAAGTTGCTCAAACTATTTGAAGAGCCCTACCCCAACACCATCTTCCTACTCGTGAGCAACGCACCCGACCAACTATTGTCGACCATACGATCGCGCGTGCAACAAGTATCGCTCCCGGCTCTCACACTCGACACCATAGCATTGGCCCTACAGCAACAGTATGGCATAACCGACACCGACGCACGAGCCGTGGCACACCTGTCGAGCGGTAGCTACCTCAAGGCATGCAACAACCTCTCGCTCGACGAGGAAAACAAGCTATTCTTTGAATTATTCGTGCAACTCATGCGACAAGCCTACGCACGACGCATCAAAGAACTCAAAGCATGGAGCGAAGATACAGCCGAACTCGGCCGAGAACGTCTTCGCAGCTTCCTATCGTACGTAACACGCATGATACGTGAGACTTATATACGCAACCTCTAGCAGCCATCACTCAACTACATGACCAGCGAAGAGGCACAATTCTCTACACGCTTCTCCCCATTCGTCAACGAGCGCAACGTACAAGAGATAATATCGATACTCAACAGCGCCGAAAACGACATAGGCCAAAACGCCAACGCCAAAATCGTCCTCTTCGACCTCGCCGTAAAGATGATATTACAATTGAAAAACTAAAGAACGGTATATTACCACATATTAGTATCGGTATTAGCATTTATGCTGTCCGATAAATGTGTACTTTTACCCATAGTTATAGTGTTTGTAGCAAAATATAAATAACCAAAAAGGACTGATTCCAGCAATAGAGAACCAGTCCTAATTTTTTATTCGCTAAAAAAAGCTTTATCGGCAGCAATAATAGTTATCAGCATCTGTATCTTTATCCTTGTCCGTATCTTTGTCCTTGTCTGTATCTTTGCCACTACCCCATTAAACACTACACAACATAATACAACACTCGCTACCCCTCAAACTGCTATCAACGCAAAGAAAAAAATTACCCCGAGCCCAGGATTGCGACCTCGACTCAGGGTAGTAGTGATTCAATTTGTATTAATTATTATATTAACGAGTTATATACATCCAAATGTACTCTTACAACATCTTTAATATCAAATCTTTCTACAGCAAACTCACGAGCATTGCGTCCCATCGTTCTGCGTAGTTCGTCATTATCAATTAGTTTTCTCAAAGCTACAACAAGAGTATTGGAATCTTTTATGGGGATAATATAGCCATTCTTTCCGTCAATTACAGTATCTCTGCATCCAACAGAATCTGTAGTAACAATAGGCCGTCCTATTGCTTCTGCTTCAATTATTGATTTTGGCAACCCCTCACGATACCACGATGGAAAAGCCATGATGTGCGACTGTTTCAATAATTCCAACACATCTTTACGATGCCCCAACCATTGTATATACTCACCATCGCAACAAGACTCAAGCATCTCACGAGTTATACCCTTGGGGTTACTATCCAATCCACCACAGAGCAAGAATTGAACTTTTCCCCTGTATTCCCTCTCCATTTTTTTAGCGGCGTCAATAAGCACTAATGTGCCCTTATCGGTCACCATACGGGCTGTAAAGATTACTTTGATTGGTCTATCATCTGGCTCAGGAGTGTAGTCGTAATTTTCAAGATTTATGCCCGAACCATTGGTAAAAGCACACTGCTCCTCCCTCATGATGTGTGCATTCATGAAAATACTCTTATCGTCGTTGTTTTGAAAGATAAGCTTGGTGTTCTTCTTCTTATGTGTAATACGTAATACTTTCAGTATCGAACGAGACATAAAAGAATGGGCGTGCTCCTCGTCGAAGAGCACGCCCATTCCAGATACTGCACTAACCATAGCTTTGACTCCTGCAAGCCTGCAAGCTAGGCTTCCCCAAAGCATCGTTTTGAGACCAACTAAATGGACTATATCAGGCTTTTCTTTTCTGAAGAGATTGTATAAGAAAAGCAGAGTCTTCATTTCATCACTCAAGTTAGTCCCCGCCTTATTTATAGGAAGGTTTATTGTATTCAATCCGGCCTCTCGTATTTTATACGAAACACCGGTATCTTCGCTTACAATAGTTACATCATATCCAGCATCCCTCGCCGCCACACCAATAGGCAACCGATGACTCAAGAAAAAAAAGTCCTGATTAACTACTATAAACAACTTCTTTTGCATAGTGATACTAATTCAGAGAGTTTAGAGAAAAATTAATTATGCTTTAAGAGGAGAAATAGTCTTTATTACTTTAGCTGGGTTACCAACAGCCACACAATTATCTGGTAAGTCTGAAACTACAACACTGCCTGCACCAATAGTTACATTATTACCTATATGAACATTACCAATAATTGTTACATTTGCACCTAATGATACATAATCTCCAATTGTTGGGCGACCCTTACTTGTGGCACCGAGAGTTGTACAATGTATACAACTGAAATTTTTACCAATAGATTCTGCATTAATAATTGTTGCATAAGGATGAGCAATCCACATGGACTCGCCAATTTTAGTGGTGGCACTAATACTGAAATATTTATCTCCTGGTCTATACCATTGTATTAAAGCAGACCGAGTGGGACCTATACGATGGTAGAAGAGGGTTCTGAAATATCTATTGTTGTGAAGTAGATATAATAGTTGAAGAAATCTTGGCAACTTTATATCAATTTGAGAACCTATTTTTTGAACATCGGTGATAATCAAGCGGTTACCCACCCCAAAAAAAATTACATATTGCAAGGTGCGGAATATAGAGCCAGCCAAATAATAATGAGCTACAAAACCTTAATGTATCGCGAATTTTTCTTTTATCGATTCTTCGTCACTTGTTTATTATACTCTAATTGATATTTATCAGCGACGGTTCGAATATCATATCCTTCGGCGCGATCTAAACATCTTTTTGTTACTTCATTGTAGAAATCCATGTCAGATTGAAGTCTTGATAATAGTTGTGCCAATTCTTTTGCGTTTCCACATTCAAACAACTCGCCTGCTTCACTAACTACTTCTCGAAGACCATTCACATTAGTAGCTATAAATGGATGACCACACGCCATGCCCTCTATCGATGACAAGGAAAGACCTTCGTACTCAGATGACATCAGTACCACATCTGAAGATTTCAATATTCGTGGCACATCAGAACGAAGATACAAGAAATGAATTCTATTGCCCACACCTAAATTCTGTGCAATCAGCTGGACTCGTTGTAACCCTGCATCATCTTTCGTTCCACCCACCAAAACAGCGTGGAATTGATTGGGAAGAAGCGAAATAGCTTCAACCAAGGTATCTTGTCGCTTTGGATAATCAAAGCGAGCAACCATAGTTGTTACAAATGATTCCTCGGGGATATTAGCAAGTTCTTGTTTTAAATACGGCTGAGCTTCCTTATATTTCGATATATTTACACCATTGGGGATAGAAATACACTTGGCCTTTGGGTATCTTGCTTTAAATGTTTCTAATGCTTTATCAGCGCAAGCCACAACTTTTTGATATCTGTTGTAAATGAATGCATCAATGTATTTGAAGATAGCGATATTTCTTCGCTTATTATTAGTTGAGTGCTCTGTTGTTATAATAGGAGTTTTGCAGAAACACGCAATTTTGGCTAATGCAGTCCAATAATTAGCTGGAAAAAGGTGAGTATGAACAATGTCATACTTCTTAATGTGGGGAATTATAGCGAATATATTCAACGGATTGCGCACAGAACGACTAACAGATAAACTTTTCACCTCTACACCTGCATCCTTTAGTTTCTTAACGAGATTTCTATCAGGCGTAGATTGTAACTCCAAAACAAGAACTTCGTGCCCCATGTCTTTCTGAACAGGTGCTAACTCTACCAATAGACTTTGAGCACCGCCCATTCCCATATGATTGATGATGTGAAGTATCTTCATATTATTTTATTCCTCTTAATTTACGCTGAGTAAAATACAGCCACGAAATTACTTTATCCTTCATACTCTTTCTTTTTACACCATTCAGATCTAATTCATCAAATCCGAAGAACTCTTCTTTATGTTTTTGGATAAATGATTCAAGAGCATTGAATGCATCATCATTCATTGTATTTGGATGAAAGCAGAAGGTATATACACCCGGTAAAAGCATATTCACGCAATGACCTCCGATTTGTGGGACAAATATAAAATCTCCTTGTTTGTATGGCTTTGTAGCTATGGTGTCACTGATAATTCTGATATCAGAATCCTCTTTTAATGCTATGAGCGTGTTATTGTCGAAAGTGTGGCTTGGAGCAAAGAAGTACTTTGGTTCTAATCTGTGGCTTTTAAGAATAGCCACGCCATCTCGAATCTTCCGTTTCTGCTCAGCAAGCGAAACGCCAGCAAATTCCGAACGAGTCCACAGAGGATTCATACCTGCATCGGAAGAGATGTAACAATGGTCAAATCCGTGTAATGCAATTGCCCATCCTTTCTCTTGCCATTGAAGAGCATTCTGCCAAAATATAGAATCTTCAGTATCTATCTTTTGCTTTGGATCTGCATTGGCAGGGATTATGCCAACCATCGGACGGATCCCATATTTATCTAATAAGCATTCCATCCTTTGCCAGCGCTCCACATCCATTGTTGGGCAAGCATCATCAAGCCTAATCAAATATTGTTTCATCGGATTATCGGATTTTATCTATGATATATTTAA
>JAFZFQ010000053.1 GCA_017555825.1 Bacteroidaceae bacterium
CTTTTGTTGTTGCATGAGTATGTTGCCCATATTGTGATAGGCTTGCGCTTGGAGTTGCTTATCGTCGGTCATGCTTGTGGCATTGTCGAAACACTTGCCAGCCTCGTCAAACTTTTCTTGACGATATAGAGAGTTGCCCAGGTTGTATGAGGCTGCAGCCGACTCGGGGTCAAAGTCGGCGGCACGGCGATAGTCTATTTCGCTTTCGAGATACTTTTGACTATTGTACAACTTATTACCGCTACGCAAGTTGTTGCGCGACGATTTGGGGCTATACTTGGTAGGCTTGGTATTGGTAGCCTGTTCGTCCGATTGTTGGGCATTTTGTTGTTGCTCAACCATCTTCTCGGCTTGTTCCTTGTTGCGGAGTGCCATCGATGATTGTTGAGCACACACATTGGCAACCACTGCTGCCAGACATGCTACAAGTATATATTTGATATTGCTGATACTCTTCATAAGGAGTTACTTTTTCTTATTAAAAATATGGATACTGCTTATCCAGCCATACTTGCGTTCGAGCAAGAAGAGGTCGACAAGGAGCAATACCAAGGCAATCCAAGCCAATCCGGGAAATTGCTCATTGTATTCCGAATAGGTTTTGCGCTCAAACTCGGCCGACTTCATGGTTCGCACTTCATTGATAAGGGCTTGCAATGCACCGTTGGTATTGTCGGCACGCACGTATATACCTTGTCCGGCCTTGGCTACTTCTTGCGCCATAGCCTCATTGAGCTTTGTAATGACGGTTTTGCCCTCGGCGTCTTTCATAAAATTGTTGGAGCTGCCCGATACGGGTATGGGAGCACCCTTGGTAGAACCAATACCTACGACACTCACCTTTACTCCTTTTTCGGCAGCTATACGAGCCGCTTCGGTAGCATCATCTTCGTGGTTCTCGCCGTCGGTAATCACGATGATAGCTTGCTCGGCAGGACTCTCGGGCGAAAACGAGTTCATAGCTATCTTGATAGCCTGGCCGATGGCTGTACCCTGAGTAGGAACCATCTTGGTATCAATCGAGTTGAGGAACATCTTGGCCGAAACATAATCGGTGGTGATGGGCAACTGCGTGTAGGCATCGCCGGCAAATACCACCAAACCCACCTTGTCATTTTCGAGATCATCGACAAGTTTCGACAACATCATCTTGGCCTTCTCGATACGCGAGGGATTGATGTCGCGAGCCAACATAGAGTTTGAGACGTCGAGTGCAACAACAATCTCAACACCCTCGGCCTTGACAGTTTCGAGCTTGGTGCCAAACTGCGGACGAGCCAAGATAAAGACCACAATGGCAAAAGCCAATGATTGCAAAATCATCTTGACCAATGGACGCATGCGAGAGACCTCGGGAGCCAGCTCCGTGAGAAATGCCACGTTTCCAAAGAGCGCCAAATTGCGACGGCGGCGATAACGAGCATATAGATATAGTGCCCACATGAGTGGCACGAGAAGTAACAAATAGAGAAATAACGGCTGTGCAAAACGGAACATATCTTGTTATCCTTTATCTTACATTATACAAATCAGGGGATGTTGCGCAGAAGCGTGTATCGCAAACCAATCTCGATGGCTAACAACAACATAGCAAGTAGCGCCCAAGGCATATAGGCCTCTTCGCGACGAGAGAATTGTTGCACCGAAAGCTTGGTTTTTTCCATCTTATCGATTTCGGCAAAGACATTTTTGAGCACATTCTCGTCGGTGGCACGGAAATACTCTCCATCGCCAATCGAAGCAATGCGACGCAACTTATCTTCGTCAATCTCTACAGGCATGCTTTGGTATCGAATACCGTAAGGAGTCATCACAGGCGATTGCGCCATACCCTTTGTACCCACACCAATGGTGTAGATGCGAATGCCAAAGTTGCGAGCTATCTCGGCAGCCGTAATGGGGTCTACAACACCGGCGTTGTTGGTACCATCGGTGAGTAGAATGATGGTCTTGGACTTGGCAGGGCCATCTTTGATGCGATTGACCGCTGTAGCCAATCCATCGCCCACAGCAGTACCATCTACAAGCATGCCACACTCTACATCTTTGAGCAGATTGAGCAATACAGCGTGGTCGGTAGTCATAGGACACATAGTAAAGCCTTCGCCGGCAAAAATTACAAAGCCTATATTGTCGTACTCCCGACCGGCAATAAATTGTGCAGCCACGTTCTTGGCAGCTTCCAAGCGGTTGGGCGAAAAGTCGCGCGACAACATACTACCCGATATGTCGAGAGCAACAACCACGTCGACACCTTCGGTCGACGACTTTTGCCAACTATCGGTAGTCATGGGTCGAGCCAGCACCACAATGACACAAGCAATGGCCAAGAGTCGCAAGGCAAAAACGACATGGCGCAAATGAGCCTTATAGGTGCGAGGCAACTTATCGAAAGCCTCGGTCGAAGAGAAATTCATCGCCGCCTGAGCCTTCTTGTGCTTGAGTATATACCACACTATTGCAGGGATGAGCAGTAGCAATAGTAGCAGACACCAAGGATTATCGAATATCATTTTATACTAAACTTTTGAGTTGTGCAGGGAGATACCCCGGTTGTTATTTTTCTTCATTCTTCACCGCGCCATCGGTCGAATCATCGACTACGGGTTGCGGTCGGGTGAGCTCAACAAAATCGAATGCTTGACGCATTACACGCTCGTTGTCGTCGGGCATGGGGCGCATCTTGGCAAACTTTACAAAGTCGGCCATGGCAAGTATCTCGTTGAGATATTTGTTTACCTCGCGGGCGTCATTGTTACGACGCAAGGCATCCAATATTTGCGACGAAGTCATCTCCATGGCATTGATACCAAAACGGCTATCGATATATTGACGCAGGATGTCGACCAATCGTGTATAGTATTGCTTCTCTTGACCTTGTTGCCACAACTTCTTCTCGCGAAGCTCTTGCAACTCTTGCATAGCCAATTGATAAGGCGGTATGCGCTTGGCAGGAGGCAACACCTCCTCGACTTTGCGATTTCTGAAATGCTTGATTGCAAAATAGGCTGCAACAGCCAACAGTGCCAAGACTACAATAGTAACTAAAAGCCACACAGGAACAAAGTCCCACAAGACAAAAGGAGGCTTTACAACATCTTTGATATCCTTGATGTCGGCAACAGTAGCCTCATCGGGCACATCGACCGGTACAATCTTGAGACTAAGCGACTCCGTAGCAAATGTATCCTCATCGAAGACATACTTAAAGGGAGGGATGTAGTAGAGACCCGAGTCGAACGATGTAACGAGCACCTCTTGCTTGATGAGCAAGCGATTGTTTTTAAGAATCGTAGTATCGGGCTCCGAGAGTTCTATCACCTCAACCCCCTTTGTCAACTCACCCGGGGCTTCTATCTGTGGAGGCAAAATCTGCATATCATCGTCTTGAGTGAGCGAGAGGTGAATGAGTGTCTGCTCACCCATCCACAGCACACTCGAGTCCATCACCGCCTCGACCACAACAGTTTGTTGGGCCCGCACGGCAGATAGCGCCGATAATGCCAAGGTTACGATAATCAGAATTATATTTCTCATAATAAAAAATACACTTAAATGCTTATCCGCGCTTTTTGAACAGATTCATCAACGCAACAACATAGTCTTCGTGGGTAGCTACCGATGTAATGTCGACACCATTGCGACGACAAATATCCAAGGCAGCCGCTTGTCGCTTTTGCCACCATTCGGCATAGGCCTTGCGCACCGAGGCCGACGAGGTATCAATCCACTCCTCTGTACCGCGCTCCACATCGCGCATCTTCATCAAGCCCACATCGGGCAACTCTGTCTCGCGCTTGTCATATACTTGCAGTGCCACCACGTCGTGCCGACGATTGGCAATGAGCATGGCATCGTTGTATGTGGGAGAAGCAATGAAGTCGGAAATAAGGAAGGCTGTACAGCGACGCTTGATGACGTTGGTAGCATACTCAAGGGCGAGCTTGAGGTCGGTACCCGTACCCTCGGGCTCGAAACCTATGAGTTCGCGAATGATGTAAAGGATATGCTTTTTACCCTTCTTTGGAGGGATAAACTTCTCGATTTTGTCGGTAAAGAAAAGCACACCAATCTTATCGTTGTTCTGAATGGCCGAGAATGCAAGTGTAGCGGCAATCTCAATCATCATATCGCGCTTCATCACACCCACAGCACCAAAGTTGCGACTTGCCGACATATCGACAAGCAACATAACGGTAAGTTCGCGCTCTTCCTCAAAGACCTTGATATAGGGCTTGTTGTGACGAGCTGTCACGTTCCAATCTATATCGCGCACATCATCGCCATACTGATACTCACGCACCTCAGAGAAGGCCATACCACGCCCCTTGAAGGCCGAGTGGTACTGACCCGCAAAGATATTGCGCGAGAGACCGCGCGTCTTAATCTCGATGTGGCGTACTTTCTTGAGCAATTCGCTATTTTCCATATACTCTACTCAGTATGATTAACGATAGTGTCGATTTATCAGGGCACTTCTACACGGTTGAGAATTTCGCTTATTATCTCCTCGGCAGTCATGTTGTTGGCCTCGGCCTCATAGCTAAGACCAATGCGGTGACGCAATACATCGTGACACACGGCACGTACGTCTTCAGGGATAACATATCCACGCATCTTCAAGAAGGCGTAGGCGCGAGCTGCCAAAGCCAAGTTGATAGAGGCACGAGGCGAAGCACCAAACGAAATCATGTTTTTGAGGTCGCGCATGCCATACTCCTCGGGGAAGCGAGTAGCAAATACGATGTCGACAATGTAACGCTCGATCTTCTCGTCGATATACACCTTGCGCACAATCTCGCGAGCCTCGATAATGTCGGCAGGAGTGAGAACGGGGCGCACCTCTTCAAAGAGGTTGTCGATGTTGCGACGAATAATCTCACGTTCCTCCTCTTTCTTGGGATAGCCAATCACTACCTTGAGCATGAAGCGGTCTACTTGTGCCTCGGGCAAGGGATAGGTACCCTCTTGCTCAATGGGGTTTTGTGTAGCAAGAACAAGGAAGGGATCGTCGAGCTTGAATGTCTTTTCGCCAATAGTTACTTGACGCTCTTGCATCGCTTCGAGCAAAGCACTTTGCACCTTGGCAGGAGCACGGTTTATCTCATCGGCCAAGACAAAGTTGGCAAACACAGGACCGCGCTTGATTTGGAATTGCTCTTTCGACTGGCTATATACCATAGTACCCACAACGTCGGCGGGCAACAAGTCGGGTGTAAACTGTATACGATTGTACTTAGCATCGATAAGCGAAGCCAAGGTTTTGATGGCCAATGTCTTTGCAAGACCGGGAACACCTTCGAGCAAGATGTGACCGTTTGACAACAAACCAATCAAGAGAGAATCTACCAAGTGTTTTTGACCCACGATGATGCGGTCCATACCCATGGTGATGGTATTGATAAATGTACTTTTACCGGCTATCAGTTCATTCAACTGTCTGATATCGACTGTTTCACTCATATCTGTATGTTTTAATGTTATTATTTACTGTTTAATTACCGTGCAAAGGTAAATATATATAAGGTGCTATCGCACGCACATCTGTTAAAAAATAGCATTATGTTAATTAAAAATGCTTAACACCACGCTATTCATGCCCCTCACTACCGCTTCATGGCTTGCTTTATGAGGCGAGCCTTTTCCAAAGCAACGTTTATATCGGTGGTATCGTTGGCATCGACACCATATTTTTCGAGAGGCGGAATGGTTATGACCGTACCCACCGGCACGTTGTCGGGGTTGGAAATGATGTGGCTATTCTCCTCGTAGATATATACCCAGAAAGCCTTGTGACCATAGTGCTTGTATGACATATTGGTGAGGAAAACACCGCGACGAATGGTATCGACCACCACGGGGAGAACCTCGGGCTCTGCTACAACAAGCGAGAGGGTGTCGGACACAATGCTATCGACCACAGCAGTATCTACAGGCGCAACCTCAATGGTATCGCAAGAGAGAGCGGTCGGCTCATTGTGAGCAAAGAGCGAGCCCGCATACTCGGGGAGTTGCGACAACGTAGTTCTATAGGTCGGGAAGCATAACAAGAGCAACGCAATGGCAACCACAAATACCACAACCGTAGCTAGCACACCTTGCCATATACCTTTGACATAGGCCTTAGAGTTGTTATTCGTAGCATCGACTATGGGCGTAGACGTTTCGTCAACGACAGGTGCTGTGGTATCTTCTGCTATAACAGGGGCTTGTTCTTCGTCGGCCACAACGGGGTCTGCAGTCGGTTCTTCTACATTCTCGATGGCCTTTTCATCGATTTCTGCGGGAGCAACCTCTTCCTCTTTTTCGATGAAATGGGGCTGCTCGGCCGGCACTTCTTGCTCAGAAGGCACAGGCGTTGCAGTCTCGGACACAGAGGGTTGTTCTATATTTTTATCTTCTGTCGCAGGCGCTTCTGCCTCCTCGTCGGCACTATCATCGCCCATTTCATCGACAAGTGGGGCATCGGCAACGATAGGTGCATCATCGGGAAGCTCCTCGACACAGAAGCAAGCAAACGGCTCATTGATAGCCTCACGCACAGCCTTGGCAGGCGTAAAGGTGAGCTTGTAGTGGCCCGGAATAACGGTAGGCTCGCCTGTCTGTACATTTACGCTTGCGCGCTCCTCGACCCAGGTAGGCTTGAAAACACCCAAACCATTGATACGAAGCGTCTCGCCCGATGAAATGGTATCGGTCATCAGGGTCAAGAGCTCTTTGACAAAATTCTCGGCGATACGTTTGGGACAATTGTGCTTTTGTGCCAAAATATCGACCAACTCCGACATCGTTATCTTCTTGTTCATAACTATTTGCGTGCTTTGAGTTGATTTTTAATGGCACTATTGGGCTTAAAGACCAATACGATCTTGGGCGGAATGAGCATACGCTTACCGGTAGCGGGGTTTACCGACACACGCTCCATCTTCTTGCGAGCCTCGAATGTGCCCAAACCTTGTATCATGATACTATCCATTTGCGAACAGCGTTCGACGATTGTACCACAAAAGAGGTCGAGCATAGACTCAACCTCCTCGCGAGTAGTATCGAGGCGTTGTTGCAACTTTTTTACCAAATCTTTATGTTCCACTGTATAAGTTTTATTATCAGCACAAAGATACATTTTTTCGATGAAATGGGCGATATAAATCGGCAATAAAGCAATATAGCCACCTCAAAATGAAGAACATTTGAGATGGCCACTTTATATGAATAAGAGCTACAAAACCGAGCTATTGAGGCTGAGGCTACTGCAAGTTATCGTATGCCTGCTTGATGCGCTCAAGCGCCAGATGCAGGGTGTGTCGCGGACAACCCAAATTGAAACGTACAAATCCACTGCCACCCTCGCCATATACAGCTCCCGATGTAACGGCAACACGCGCATCGTGTGTAAAGAAGTGCATGATCTCGTCGTCGGTCATGTCAAGACCACGGGCATCGAGGAAAACCAAATATGAAGCCTGAGGGCGTATCATATCGAGGCGAGGCATATGGGTGCGTATATACTCTTGCATGTAATCGACATTACCTTCGACATACTCCAACATCTGTTCGAGCCACTCCTCGCCATGATTATAGGCCTCGGCAATGGCCTCGGTGGCAAAGAGGTGGGCAGTATCGAGCTCACGGTAACGCAGAAAACGAGCAAAGCGCTCGCGTATATCGTCATTGGGAATAATGTGGTAAGAACTCTTGAGACCTGCCACATTGAAGGTCTTGCTGGCAGCCATAAAGGTGATACTATTCTGAGCAGCCTCGGGGCCAACCAATGCAAAGGGTGTGTGGTGATAACCCTTCAATGGCATGTCACAGTGTATCTCATCGGAGATAACCAACACATTGTATCGCGCACAAATCTCGGCCATGCGATGCAACTCGTCGAAGGTCCACACACGACCACCGGGGTTGTGGGGGTTGCACAAGAAGAAGACCTTGCTGCGCGAAGCCTTGCGCTCAAAGTCCTCAAAATCTATTTCGTACTGACCATCTACAAGTTTCAGCGGGTTGTAAACAGGAGTTCGCTTCAGGTCGCGAGTAACAAAACTATAGGGGTGATAAACAGGCGGTTGCATCAATATAGCATCACCCTCATTGGTAAATGCTTCAAGTACAAAGGCCAATGCAGGAACAATACCCCCGACAAAACCCAGCTCACCGGGTTGCACATACCATCCATGACGACGTTTCAACCAATCGGTAATGGCAGTTTCCCATTGCGGACTCGGGAGAGAGTAGCCATATACCCCATGCTCGATCCTACGACGCAAAGCATCTATTACACAAGGAGGCGACTTGAAGTCCATGTCGGCAATCCACATAGGCAACAGATCGCTGACATCGTAAAAAGGAGCCATACCGTCATACTTGATACAGTCGGTTCCTCTGCGATCGATATACTCGTCAAAATTATATTTCACGGCTTTTATATTGTGATGATTTGTTTTACGTTATTGTTATAGAGATATTACAATTCCTCGTCATCGACCATGTCGTCGACATCGTCACTGCGCAATTGACACATCTCGGCATACTCGCTCCAGTCGGGATCTTTCTCGGTATAAATAGTGAGAGGCAACAAATCGAACGGAGCCAAAGCCTCGTTGAGCGTAGTACCAAATGCGGGAATATTGCGAGTATAGAAAACCATATTGCGCTCGCCGGCACCTGTATACACACCGGTGAGAATGGCTAACTTATTCTTTTCCATGGCACGCTTGAGCACAGCCATCACCTCTTCCATGAGCTGAGCTACATCCTCACCAGGCATTCCTTTGGCATCGGCATCATACTTCCAAGTAACCTCGGCGCGCTCGCGGAATTTACCCGACTTAATAAACTCATCAATATCGCAACGCCCCGACACAAAGATGGTAGCATTGCCCACCTCACTCTCGGCTATTGCGGTAAACCATTCGTCGCTAAGTTTCATAATACTATGGTATATAAAAAAAAGCCTTCTTACTTCTCCCGAGGGAGAAAGAAGGCCTTTATTCCGTTTAAAAAGAATGATTATTTCTTTGCAGCATCAACAGAAGCTTTACGGAACTCTTTGAAGAGTTTTTCCAACTCCAAAGAACTCTTGCGAGCACGAACACCGGCAGCTTTGTTACCTTTCTCTACTACTGCATTTGCATTAGCCTCAAATGCTGCCCACTCTTGTTTGATTTTCTCAACTAATGTTACCATAATTAGCTCTATTAAAATTGTTAGTATTATTGATTAGTTATTTTCTTTATTCAGATAGTGAAATACGGTGCAAATTTAAGATAAAATACCGAATATGATAGCAACTTTTAGAGAAATTCTACTATAAAATAATAGTTTATGGTTAAATATTGTTAACGCGTTTATAATTACATATAAATTCGGCATAAAAGCGCATCATACATACTTTTAAAGGCACTATCATTTTATTGCACTATTATGGCGCATAATTTGACCCGAATTTATAATGTTTTGCCATATTACATACGATGCCGGCGCAATAGAGGCAATGGGATGTAGATAGGTAAGTGCCATCCATATAGCAAGTACCGTATTTTTCTGTCCGAGACCCTGTGCTCCGGAGACACGGTCGCCATATCGTGCTCCGATTTTACGCCCCACAACAAACTGTGCTACGCAGCACAACAACGCAAGCACCGCCAAGGCTATCTCTTGCGGAAGCGAAGAGAGAGGCTGGAGCAAGACAAAGCTCACCGACTTACCTACAACAATAAAGAGCGCCACAACCCACAGATAGAACGATATAGCTGGACGACTGCGCACTGCCTGGTGTAGGCGTGGCAGGTAGCGTTGCATCAACACAGCCAAGAGCAGGGGCAACAACAATAGCGGTAACACCTGCTTGCATATAATCATGACCGAGTCGACAAAAGGCAGTTCGCCACCCACAGCAATGAGCGAGAAAAACAACGGCGCAGTAAGAGCCACCAACATATTGCACAAGAGACTATACCCTACAAGCAGAGATAGATTGCCACCCAACATGGCAGCCACAACAGGAGCCGAGGTAGCCGTGGGACAAAACATACATATAAAAGCACCTTGTGCCACAACAGGATCAAACACACTCACCGCAAAATAAATAGCCCAAGCACCTACAAACTGTACAGCAAGCATCCAGGCATACATGGGAGTGATGCGTAGCGAGCGTATATCGAGCTTGCAAAACGACACCAGCAACATAAAGAAAAGCAAATAGGGCGTGAGAAAAGCTATAGAAGCAGCAAAATCATGAGCCAACAGACCGGCTATCATGGCTATGGGCAAGGCATAAGAGCGTAATTTTTGCATCATAAACATTATATTATATATTGCAGGTGCAAAGTTAGGGAAATATAGAAGAGATTATATCAAATCACAGGCGATAAAAGAAAGTGACGGAGAGATTAAAACAAGATTAAAACAATACAACAACAGCCCGAAGCATTTGCTTCGGGCTGCTATATAAATACAATGTGCGTACTTATTATTTCTTCTTACCGTAACGGCTCATGAACTTATCAACGCGACCTGCAGTATCCACAAGCTTTTGCTTACCTGTGTAGAAGGGGTGTGATGCGCTGGTGATCTCGAGCTTTACTAAGGGGTAAGTCTCACCGTTTACCTCGATGGTCTCTTTAGTAGCGATAGTGCTACGGCTGATGAAAATCTCTTCGTTCGACATGTCTTTGAAGACTACGGGACGATAATTCTCAGGATGTATTCCTTGTTTCATTGTTCTAAATTCTTAATAGTTATACATTTAACCACGTTGGTAAAGCGTGATATTCGTAATGGCTTGCAAATGTACTAACTTTCGGCAAACTGAGCAAATTTTCGGAGTATAATTTTCTATATCGGGATAAATATTTTTTCTATAAAGCCCACTACCGTTCTGTTGGGGATAAAAAATAAGTAAACTTATTTTGTTCTCTACCCAATAATCGCTAATTTTGCCAATCAATATAAAATGGAGTTTACTATGGGAATATTCGACATATTCAAGAAAAAAGAACACAACACAACACTATTTTATGATACCGAGGTGCATTGTCATATATTGCCGGGTATTGATGACGGTTCGCCCGATGTAGCGACATCGGTAAATCTTGTTAAGCTAATGCAAGAAATGGGCATTCGTCGCATCATCACCACCTCGCACGTTACCGAAAGCACCTTTGAAAACACCCCCGAAACCATACGCAACGCCTACGATACACTGCGTGCTGCGCTCGATAAAGAGGGTGTAGAGATGGAGATTCACACATCGGCCGAGTATCGCATGGACGAGTACTTCCTCAATCAAATAAAAACCAACAACCTACTACCCTTCCCCGAAGATTTTATCTTGATTGAGAACTCTTTCTTGCAGCCTTACTGGGAGATAAAAGAGCTCATTTTCGACCTAAAGATGAAGGGTTATACTCCTATATTGGCACACCCCGAGCGTTATACCTACTATCACAAGACACCCAAAATATACAAGGAATTGCATGATTATGGATGCTTGTTCCAGGTAAACTTGCTATCGTTGAGTGGCTATTACCACCGCGAAGTTAAAGATATGGCTTGGAAGATGCTCAACGATGGCATGGTAGGATTTATCGGTAGCGACATACACAATTCACGCCACATCCAACACATCAAAGAGTATATTACCACTCGTGAGTATCGCAAGTTGGAGGAGAAAGCCGCCAATATACTCAACAACAAGATACAGTTTTAAGTAAACATACTGCATATAAAGAAAATAGCCCGCTTTTGGCGGGCTATTTTCTTTATGCAATAATATCTATCGAAACCTATTATTTCACGATAGATACCACCTCATATATGGTATTGACACCCACGATGCGCAGCTCATGCGCTCCTGTAACGCAGACTTCAAACAAAGAGCTCGTAATGGGATGTGTGCTCAATAACGCACCGTCGCGCGAGAAGAGTTGACACTCGGGATTTTGAAGCACATCGATAGCTCCAAGTAGAAGCACACAATGTGTAGTGACCTCATCGAGCTCGACGCGTGCCGATGTGACGTCGGTAAGGGCTGTATAGGGATTGGCATCGATGTGATAGAGCGACTTTTCTACAGGATTGATATCGAACGAACGAATAGCAAGCCAATTGGTCTTGCTCGATGGCAACTTGCGCATGCGCACATAGCGAGCATCGAAAGGCTCACCCTGCCACACTATATCGTACACCCCTACAAGCGTATCGGAAAAGGCAATCCACTGCTCGGCATCGAGCGAATATTCGAGCACAGCATGGTCGAAGTAGTCGACATCATCGACCGAGTTGCGACCTTGTATGATGTGTACATCATGCACCCTGCGCACAAAGCCCATATCTACAGCCACATAGTGATCGGTGCGTTGTCCGGCACCCGAGTGGTAATAGGTAGCAGTGTCGTTGTCAAACATAAACTTGGCTTGCGCCGCATATAACGAAGAATATGTACCCAATGCCGTCATTACAGCAGCCTTGTTGCCCGACACTTGTTCATAGAAGCGAGCCGCCATATCGTCCATCAATTGCTTGTAGAAAGGTTGCAACTTCATGACTCCACTGCTGTGAGCATTATAAGATTTCAACCCTTCTTCGTTCATAAGATTCTCTATATAGGCATTCCAGAATGTAGCGTATTGCGCATCGTTGTACAGCTCAAGGGCCTCAATAGCACGGCGACAACGAGCACCCAACTCACCAAACTCGGCAAGCCATGGGCGCAACTCAGCAAGCAGAGCCTTGTTGGCGCACTCCTCCATCTGCACAGGAACACCCTCTATAGCCACACACTCGGCCTTGAGACGCTCGGCAAGTTGCGGTGTATAGCTATCTATTGTGAAAGTTTCTGTTTCCCACGACTCTACACGGCGATAGCCCGTCTCTGTATCGCATGCATGTATAGCAAATGTGCGATAAGCCTCCTTTACCTCAGGGGCCATCATTTCCAAGGCACGCTCCCAACTATCTATAGGATTGTAGGCATGAGTGTTCCAGGCATAGTCGGCCACACTGTAAAGTGCCAATTTCGACGCCTCGCCATGCTCCATAGGGTTACTCACTATACCGCGTACCTTATCGGCATTCATAGTAGGAGCAAGACCATATACAGGTGCTTGCAAAAGCAGGTGACGCACATAATCGGTAACGGGATAGTTCCACCAAAAGAGTATGGGGCGTTGCACGCGCTCACTCACCCACTCTACTGTCTCTTCGGTAAGGTCGCTACACACAGCGTCGCCAGTCCAGAAGATATCGACCGATGGATGCAATGTGTTGCCATACTGTACCAAGCTACCGCGAGGCGTAGGATTGGCCCACAGACGAGTGTAGTCAGTGGGACACACAATAAGCGGTGCAATATCGCCATGTTTGGCAACAAACTCCTCGTTGAGACGATTGAGCAGGGCTATTTGATGGTGAGGATTGGCCCCCTCGCCCGAAATATCGTCGAAATGGATGGCAAAAGCACGCACACCCAGGTTGTACATATACTCAAACTTACCCAATAGATTGTTATAGTCGTTATCATCCCAACGTATATCTTGCCCCGGGTGAATAGCCCATACAAACTGCACACGGTTGCGACGGCATGCCTCTACAAGTTCTTTAATATTTACAGCTTCGTTGGCAGGATATGGCTCTCGCCAATGGGGCGAGCTATGATAAGGATCATCTTTGGGGCCATATACATAGTAGTTCATCTTGTAACGACCATAGAAGTCTATGAGCGACAAGCGAACCTCGTGCGACCAAGGTGTACCATAAAAACCCTCTACCACACCACGACAAGGCAACTGAGGCCAATCGTTGATAGTAAGACAAGGAAGAGTACCACCTTGAGCCACCTCACTGTCGACAATGTGACGCAACGACTGTATAGCATAGAATGCACCCAAGTCGTCGTGTGCCCATATCTCGATAGCCTTGCGCGTAATATCGAGTCGATAAGCACCCGGAACCAACTTTACGCCATAGTGCGTAGGCAAGTTCACATCGACCACCATTTTCAACGAGACACCCCGGCGAGTAGTTGTCAAGAAAGCAAGCTCCGAGGCATAGTCTACAGCTTGCCCTTTGAGGGTAACACCACGAGAAATATCGAGCGTAGAATCGAATCTCTTCAACTCCTGCGGAGTAGGATTGATAACCAAGCCATTGTGATTGAGTTTCTCACCCATGAGCACACCAGCATCTTCTTTTTCGCCACGTTGCGAAGAGAGATCTTGTGCAGGGGTTGCTACAAAAGAGAAAAACAAAAGAAGTATCAAGGAAAGCTGTCGCAAAGTCATAACAAACATTTTTTTAATAGAACTATGAGTGCAAAAATAGCAAAACTCCCCTAAAAAAAAGCCACCGGCGGTGTGCTTTACAACACACCATCGGTGGCATATATCACCTGCAAGCCACAAGAGCTTGCAAGAAAGAATTTTTAGTCGTTGTAAACGGGCAATGTACCGTACTCCTTAGAGTAGCGCAACATTTGCTCGGCATAACCCTCAGTGTAGTCGAGTGTAACATCGATAATGTTGCCCTCCTCGTCATAGTGGGCAGTGTATACGGGGTTAACAAAGCCCTTGTAGGGAGCAAGGTTGAGGGCCTCGTAACGAGCCAATACCTCTTTGTGGAGTTCGGGATCGACTTTCACAGCATATTTCTCAACCAAGAGACGACCAGCCTCATAGTCACCCTCGCTCTTGATGCGTTGGATCTCGGCGAGTTGTCGACCGAAGATTTCGCGCAACTTCAAGTAGTCGTTTACTTTCAAGTAGTGCTTGCCATCGACAACAACCATTTCCATTACATTCTCCTCACGACCCAAGTCGAATGCCCAAGCAGCAATGAGTTGACGGTCGCGCATGTGGCTCTCCTCAACATCCTTACCGGGCTCGATGCGGTGCAATTGAGTCATCAAGCCATTCATCATTTGTTGATAGTAGCAAGCCTTGTAAGCCTCGGCACTGGGAATGATGCCCAACTCAACCAACTTGGCATCGGCCATATAATAGAGAGCAAAGAGGTCGGCGCGAGTCTCTTCGAGAGTAGAGCCATGAGCCTTCAAAGCATCGGGATCTACACCGGGGAGCAACTTACCCGAACCGTGACCCAAGCACTCGTGCAAGTCGGTATGCAAGTCACCTGTGATACCACCATACTCGGCGAGCAATTTACGCTCGACATCGCTGTAAACAAACTCCTCGTTGAAGCCGTTACCCTTGGCAGCCTCGGCATAAGCCTCGGTGATGTTGTCGATAGTAACCGACTTAGAACCATGAGTAGCACGAATCCAGTTGGCGTTGGGGAGGTTGATACCGATAGCAGTAGAGGGATAGCAGTCGCCGGCGAGGATAGCAGCAGTGATAACCTTGGCCGATACACCTTGTACGCTTTCTTTTTTGAAGCGAGCCTCTGTGGGTGAGTTATCCTCAAACCATTGAGCATTGTCGCTGATAATCTCAGTACGGCGAGAAGCCTCAAGATCCTTGAAGTTTACGATAGACTCCCAGCTTGCTTTCATACCGAGGGGGTCGCCATAAGACTCAGTAAAGCCATTGACAAAGTCGATGCGGCTATCGAGGTCTTTAACCCACAAAATAGCATACTCGTCAAACTTCTTCAAATCGCCTGTGCGATAGTATTCGATAAGTTTTTCGATAACAGCTTTTTGTTGCTCATTCTCGGCAACACCGGCAGCTTTTTCGAGGTACTCAACGATAGGAGCGATAGCTTGACCATAGCGACCGTCGATTTTGTAAACCTCCTCATATACCTTACCGTTGCGCTTAACAAGACGGCTGTTGAGACCATAAGAAATGGGAGTAGCATCGTTGGGGTCTTTCATAGCATTGTAGAAAGCCTCAGCCTCGGCTTGAGTAACACCATCGTAGTAGTTACCGGCCGATGTAGCCACAACATCCTCGCCATCGGCTTGGTTGGTACGCTTGGGCATGATAGTAGGATCGAACATGATAGGCATGAGAGTAGCCAAGAATTGATCGACCGATTGACCCTCGCGCAAGGGCAACTTGGTAGCGTCAACAGCCTTTACAGCCTCGGCAAAGAACTCTTGCGAGAAAGCAGGAATAATCTTGTCGCTTGAGTAGTGGTGGTGCAAGCCGTTGGCAAACCATATTTGCTTGATGTATGTTTCGAAAGCAGCCCAATCGGCAGTAGTTTTGTCGCCTTGATAGTCGGTATAGATAGCCTCAAGGGTATAACGGAGAGGCAAGCTCCATTTGCTGTTTTGGTCGAAAAGGATGTCACGACCATAGAGAGCCGACTCTTGCAAGAAATAGATAAGTTTCTTTTGATCGAGAGACAACTCGTCAAAGCCTTTAACTTGATAGCGAAGCACTTCGAGGTCGGCAAAACGCTCTACAGTGTAGTCAAACTCCGCATTCTCTTTTTGGTTTGCACCGGGAGCGCAAGCCATAAGTGACAATGAAGCCAACATAATACAAATGTTTTTTTTCATAGAACGGAAAAAGATTTAATTGGTTATAGTTTGTTTAGTTAAGATTTCTTGTTTACTCGACATATAGTACCAGACCCTTGAGATACTCTCCCTCGGGGTGATATATATTGACAGGGTGGTCGGCAGGTTGTGTAAGCTGGTGCAAGATGCGCACTTTGCGACCCGACTGTGCAGCAGCCGTAAAGACCGCCAAACGGAAATTCTCCTTGCTCACCACTTGCGAGCATGAGAAAGTAAAGAGAATACCACCGGGACGTATCTTCTCGAAAGCCTTGGCATTGAGCTTGCGATAACCTTGCAAGGCATTGTTGAGTACCTTGCGATGCTTGGCAAATGCAGGCGGGTCGAGAATGATGAGGTCGTAGTTGTCGCCCATCGCATCGAGATACTTGAAGGCATCTTCGGCAAAGGCTTTGTGACGAGCATCACCGGGGAAGTTCAACTCCACATTTTGACAAGTGAGGTCTATGGCCTTGGCCGAACTGTCGACCGAGTGTACCAATTCGGCACCACCACGCATGGCATAGAACGAGAAGCCACCTGTATAACAGAACATATTGAGCACTTTGCGACCACGAGAGTAGCGTTCGAGCAACGAGCGGTTTTCGCGCTGGTCTACAAAGAAGCCTGTCTTCTGACCACGCAACCAATCGACATGGAAAGTCAATCCATTCTCGGTAGCAGTATCCTCGCCTACTCCACCCAACAAGTATTCGTTTTCTTGCTCAAGAGCAGCCTTGTAGGGCAGTGTAGTCTCCGACTTATAGTATATATTGTCGAGCTTGTCGCCCATTACCTCCTTGAGCGCCTTGGCCAGGGTGTGACGGGCATAGTGCATACCGGGGCTGTGAGCTTGCATTACCGCAGTATTGCGATAAATATCGATAATGAGACCGGGCAAGTTGTCGCCCTCGCCGTGTACCAAGCGATAGGCATTATTGAAGTCGCCGTTCTCAAGGCCAAGACTGCGACGCATTTCGTAGGCAACACCCAATCGCTCGCAATAGAAGGCGTGATCTATGGCAACAGGGGTAAATGAGAGAATACGCACAGCAATGCTACCAATTTGGTAGTGTCCTACACCAACAAAGTTTCCTTGCCAATCCTCAACGGTAACAACATCACCCTCGACGGGCTCGCCAATTACACGTTGTATAGCACCCGAGAATACCCAGGGGTGAAAACGGCGGAAAGAGTCTTCTTTGCCGGGTTTGAGTATAAATCTACTTTGTGACATAATTATCGTAGGTTACTTAAAGAAAAATCTAATAATATCGTTGCCATTGGCATATATGAGCAAGCCAAACAAGAGGAAGAGACCCACAGTCTGAGCTATCTCTAAGAACTTATCGCCGGGCTTGCGACGAGTTATCACCTCAAACAAGAGGAAGAGCACATGACCACCATCAAGGGCGGGAATGGGCAATATGTTCATAAAGGCAAGTATTACCGAGAGAAGAGCTGTCATGTTCCAAAACGAATACCAATCCCATGTAGGAGCAAAGAGATTACCTATAGAGCCAAATCCGCCTATGCTACCGGCTCCCTCTTTGGTAAATATATACTTGAAGTCGCTCACATAGTAAATGAGGCGGTTGATACCAATCTCTATACCACGGGGAATTGCCTCCCAGAAATTATAATTCTTTGTTACAAAAGTATATACCTCGGCAAGAGGAGCCATAGCCGCACCTATGCGACCCAATGAGTCGGTCATTACAGAGGTAGTTATGAGGCTATCGGCACGCATATAGGTAATATCTACCGTTTGCGACTTGTAGGGCTGCAATGCAACCGACAACTCATTGAGACTTGCCACATCGACGCTATCGACACGCACGATCTTGTCGCCCTTTTCAATACCGGCTGCATGAGCACCCATACCCTGCTCGGTCTTGTACACCATGAGAGGAACACGATAGGTTGCAAAGCCTACGTTTTGGCTCATAATCTTGAGCATCATGCTATCGTCTATAGCCACAGCAACCTCGGCGCCATCACGGTTGACAGTTACTTCTTCGGCCTCAATAATGGCATGCAAGGTCTCGTTGTTGAGATATTCGAGCTTCTCACCATCGGCTGCCAAGATGATATCGCCATTGCGGAAACCGCTATCCAATGCAGGTTGGCTAAACTCCATACCGGCAGTTGCATTCTCAAAGGGCAGATAGGTCTCACCCCAATGGAAAGTGATGGCCGTATAGATAACAATAGCAAGGATAAAGTTGAACAATACACCGGCAACCATCACCAAGAGGCGTTGCCAAGCGGGTTTTGAGCGGAACTCCCAAGGCTGCATGGGTTGCTTCATCTGCTCAAGATCCATCGACTCATCTATCATACCGGCTATCTTCACATAGCCACCAAAGGGTATCCATCCCACACCAAACTCGGTATCGGAGGGCTTTGCAGCACGCATAGGCACTTCAAAACGGAGTTTCTCGCACACCTTAACAACGAGCGATTTAGCCTCGCGCTTGAAGCTCAAGAGAGCAAATTTGTAATCGAAAAACAAGAAGAAACGCTCTACTCTGATGCCAAACATACGAGCAAAAATGTAGTGTCCAAACTCGTGAAAAGCAACGAGTATAGAGAGACTCAGCATCAATTGCAGGGCTTTGATAATAAATGATTCCATACGTTGTTATATAGTTATTTAAGTGTTTCGATGAAACGGCTTGCACAGTTGCGAGCCTCACTATTGGTAGCTATGTAATCGTCGAGTGTAGGCGCATCAATGAAGTCTACCGTTGCCATTGCATGTGCTACGGTCTCGGCTATCTGACAGAAACCAATGCGGTCGGCCAAGAATGCAGCTACGGCTATTTCATTGGCAGCATTCATGATACAGGGCAAGTTACCACCCTTCTCAACAGCATCGAAGGCATATTGCAAAAGCGGGAAACGCACCATATCGGGACGCTCGAATGTGAGCGTTGCATAATCGGCCAACGACAACTTGCGGTCGGTCGATACAAGTCGTTGAGGGTATGACAAGGCATAGCGAATGGGCAACTTCATGTCGGGAGTACCCAACTGCGCCTTGACAGCACCATCGGCAAACTCGACCATCGAGTGAACGATAGATTGCGGATGCACTACAACTTCGATTTGCGAAGGAGCAACACCAAAGAGCCACTTGGCCTCAATCATCTCGAAGCCTTTGTTCATGAGAGTAGCCGAGTCGATAGTAATCTTGTTACCCATTGTCCAATTGGGATGACGCAACGCATCGGCACGCGTAACCTTGAGCAATTGCTCTTGTGTGTGACAACGGAACGGGCCACCCGAGGCGGTGAGAATAATTTTCTCAATAGGATTGTCGCCCTCGCCCACCAGGCATTGGAAGATAGCCGAGTGCTCCGAGTCTACGGGAATAATGGGCACACGGTGCTCAATAGCCAATCGGGTAATGAGGTCGCCGGCAACAACAAGTGTCTCCTTGTTGGCCAAGGCTATAACCTTCTTGGCTTCTATGGCGCGAATTGTAGGTAACAAACCGGCATATCCCACCATGGCAGTCACTACAACATCTATGTCGGGCAAGGTCACAGCATCGGCAATGGCATCGGCACCGGCATACACCTTGATAGGCAAGTCGGCAAGTGCATCGCGCAACTGTGCATAATAACGCTCATTGGCAATGATAACCACTTCGGGCTGATACTTGCGAGCCTGCTCTATAAGAAGATCTACCTGACTGTTGGCTGTAATCATATAGACCTCAAAAAGGTCGGGATAGGCATCGACTGTCTCCAATGTTTGGCGACCTATCGAACCTGTTGAGCCTAATATTGCAAGTCTTTTTTGTTGTTCCATGTTGTTATGCGTTGTGCTTATTCGTTACAAACTACAAAAGTACGCAAAATTTTCGGTATAACCACAAAGAACAGACCGAGTAAGGCCTCTTTTAGAAAAGTTTATAATATTGGGCGATAAAAAGCCGCAAAAGTGGCTATAGAAAGCACATAGACATAAAAAAATTGATTGCCTCGCGACAACCAATCTTTGTTAACCTTAATCTTAATCTAATACTATGAAAAACACTCGGCAAAGATAAGAAAAATAGAGCAAAAAGAGAAATTCTAAAAGAAAAGCAGCTTGAAAATTTAACTTATTTAACAAAACCAGGTTTTTGATTTGCAATTTCAAACATAAAACGGTATTTTTATAAAACGCAAAACACACTTTATATCGCCCGACAATGTGAAAAACCGTCGGTACAGCGAGCTATACCGACGGTTGAAGATAGAGTTGTATAAACTATCAATTGCTGAATGTCAATTTTTCATCTTGCACATCTACCACAACAGGGCGTGTATTGTCGAGCCTTCCCGATAGTAGTTGCTTGGAAAGTTCGTTGAGTAACAGTCTCTGTATAACACGCTTGACCGGACGCGCACCAAACTCAGGGTCATATCCCTCGCTCGACAAGAGCGCCATCGCCTCGGGGGTGACTTGTAGTTGCACACCGTTCTTGGCAAGCATGCGACACACGCCCTCAATCTGCATCTGTACTATTACCTGTATCTCACTACTGCTCAGCGGTGTAAACATAATAGTCTCGTCGATACGGTTGAGAAACTCGGGGCGAATAGTCTGCTTGAGCATTGCCAATACAGCATCGCGAGTGTTGTCGATAACTTGCTCACGATTGTCGGGGGTCAAGTGCGAGAAGTTGTCGCGTATGAGTTGCGAACCCATATTAGAGGTCATGATGATAATCGTATTCTTGAAGTTGACCAAACGGCCCTTGTTGTCGGTGAGACGACCGTCGTCGAGGACTTGCAACAAAACATTGAATATATCGGGGTGTGCCTTCTCAATCTCATCGAATAAGACCACCGAATAGGGTTTGCGACGGATGGCCTCGGTGAGTTGTCCACCCTCATCGTAACCCACATATCCGGGAGGCGAGCCTATGAGTCGTGTAGCGCTGAATTTTTCTTGATACTCGCTCATATCAATGCGTGTAAGCATATTTTCGTCGTCAAAGAGATACTCGGCCAATGCCTTGGCAAGCTCGGTCTTACCCACACCGGTAGTACCCAAGAAGATAAACGAACCAATAGGGCGACGAGGGTCGTTGAGGCCGGCACGACTGCGACGAACGGCATCGGATATGGCTCGTATAGCATCGTCTTGTCCTACCACGCGACGATGCAATTCCTCTTCGAGATGCAGCAATTTCTCGCGCTCACTCTGCATCATTTTGCTCACAGGTATACCTGTCCAACGCGACACGATGTCGGCTATATCTTCGGCATCGACCTCTTCTTTAATCATAGCCTTGTCGCCCTGCATTTGGTGCAGACGAGTCTGTATCTCGGCAATCTCGTCTTCCTTTTGTTTTATCTTGGCATATCGTATTTCGGCCACTCGACCATAGTCGCCTTCACGCTCGGCACGGTCGGCTTCAAACCGAAGGTTTTCTATATCTATCTTATTCTGCTGAATGCGATTGAGCAACTCTTTCTCGGCCTTCCATTTTGCCTGCAAGCGAGTCTCCTCCTCGCGCAAGTCGGCAATTTCGCGACCGAGAGAGTCGAGTTTATCCTTGTCATTCTCGCGTTTTATTGCCTCGCGCTCAATCTCCAATTGCTTGAGTTTGCGGCTTATCTCATCGAGCGACTCGGGAACAGAGTCCACCTCCAGGCGCAACTTGGCAGCCGCCTCGTCCATGAGGTCGATAGCCTTGTCGGGCAAGAAACGGTCGGTAATGTAGCGTTGCGACAATTGCACTGCGGCAATGATGGCATCGTCTTTGATACGCACCTTGTGATGGTTTTCGTATCGCTCTTTAAGTCCACGCAGGATAGATATCGTGCTCAACTCATCGGGCTCGTTTACCATAACAATTTGGAAACGACGCTCAAGCGCCTTGTCCTTCTCAAAGTATTTTTGATACTCATTGAGCGTAGTAGCACCTATCGATCGCAACTCTCCACGCGCCAGGGCCGGCTTGAGAATATTGGCAGCATCCATTGCACCCTCGCCCTTGCCGGCGCCCACCAAAGTATGTATCTCATCGATGAAAAGAATTATCTCGCCATTGGCCTCAATCACCTCATTGACAACAGCTTTTAGTCGCTCCTCAAACTCTCCTTTATACTTAGCTCCCGCCACAAGCGCACCCATATCAAGCGAGAAAATTTGTTTAGTCTTGAGGTTTTCGGGTACGTCGCCACGCACGATGCGATGCGCAAGTCCCTCGGCTATAGCCGTCTTACCTGTACCCGGCTCGCCTATGAGAATGGGGTTGTTCTTGGTGCGACGGCTCAATATTTGCAATACACGACGTATCTCGTCATCGCGACCTATCACGGGGTCTAACTTACCGGTGCGGGCACGCTCGTTGAGGTTGATAGCATATTTCGACAGTGCATTGTAGCTACCCTCGGCACTCTGGTCGGCCACGCTCTTGCCTCGACGCAGCTCGTCGATTGCTGCACCGAGTTCCTTCTCGGTCACGCCGGCATCTTTGAGGTAGGTAGAAGCCTCGCTCTTAACGAGAAAGAGAGCCATCAACAGCGACTCAAGAGCCACAAAACGGTCGCCTCGTTGAGTCGAATAGTCCGACGCACGTTGCAACACCTTATTGGCATCGCTACTCAAATAGGGCTCGCCACCACTCACACGGGGTTGTGAGGCAATAGAGCGGTCGCACCACTGCGTGAGCGACTGTTTAGAAACACCTAACTTCTGGAAGATAAAATCGACCAAACTATCGCCCACCTCGATTGTGGCACGCAACAGATGCACGGGCTCTACCGCTTGGCTACCGCCACGAGTGGTGTAATCGACGGCTTTTTGAATGGCCTCTTGCGACTTGATAGTGAAATTGTTGAAATTCATCTTTATATCTCCTTTCTTTATCTCTACATTAAATTAAACACATCGCAAGCAACGATGTTCGCCAAGATAAAATCAAAAGAGATACCACAGCACAAATTACGACAGAAAGTCATGTAAACCAATAGATTACAAGACATTTTTGCAGTACAACAAGTCATTTTGTCACATCAATAGCATAGAAATATCGACAATATTGCTTACCTTAGCACCTCGTAACAAACAACCTATAAGTATGAAGAAAATTTACTACGCCTTACTTCTATTATTGTGCATCGGATGTAGCAATACAAAAACCCCTCGCGAAGGTGACATCATTTTCCAAACTGCAAACAATGAGCAATCGGCTCTCTTGGGCCACCTATCACAATCGCCCATCACACACTGCGGTGTGATAGTCGAGCACGATAGCACGCTGTGTGTGTTGCATGTAGACAACACTGTTCGACTCACTCCATTGCACACATTCATACGCCACGGTGCCAAGGGTGAATATACCCTCATGCGCGCTACCGACAAGGATGTGAAGATAGATTACAAGAAATATATGCTTGCCGAGTATGACCAACAAATGCTTATGGGTAACAACCGATACTACAGCTCGGAGCTGGTTTACGACATCTACAAGAATGACCTGGGTATAGAGTTGTGCCAACCTCGCCCCATAGGCGAATACAATATAAACGGTGTAGTAGAGGTGTTGCAAGCTCGATATATAAAACCCCATCAACCCATAGTAACACCAGCCGACCTCTACAACTCGGAGATACTCAAGAGCTACAAAACAACCGAGCAGGTAGAAAAAGAGAAGCTAATAAAGAAGAAACACAACCAATAATACCACACAAAAAAAACTGTGTCAAATGAAAAATTTGACACAGTTTTTTTTATCTATTGCATACATTGGGTTACATATCAGTCTCTGAAGCGCTTGACAATATCGCCATAATTCTCTATACGACGGTCGCGCAAGAAGGGCCACCAGCGACGCACATGCTCACTACGTTGCATATCGACCTCTACCACTGTTGTGCAGGAAGCATTGTCGGGTGCGAGGAAAATGAGTTCGCCTTGCGGGCCTGCAACAAAACTGTGACCCCAGAATTGTATGCCACGAGTTTGACCCGAAGGATCGGGCTCATGACCCACACGATTTACGGTGATAACGGGTAATCCGTTGGCAACGGCATGACCACGTTGCACAGTCTCCCAAGCGCCTTGTTGGCGAGCCTTCTCGGCATCGGTATCGCTACTCTCCCAGCCTATTGCTGTAGGATAGATGAGCAACTCGGCACCACGCAAAGCCATGAGGCGGGCTGCCTCGGGATACCATTGATCCCAGCACACCAATACACCCAATTTACCCAACGAAGTGTTGATAGGCTCAAAGCCCAAGTCGCCCGGAGTGAAGTAGAACTTCTCATAATAGGCCGGATCGTCGGGGATGTGCATCTTGCGATATTTTCCTGCCATAGAGCCATCGCTATCAAACACGACGGCCGTATTGTGATACAAACCCGGAGCACGACGCTCAAAGAGCGAAGTAACCAATACCACACCACAATCGCGTGCTATCGCGCTGTAAAAGTCGGTAGAAGGGCCGGGAATGGGCTCGGCAAGATCAAAGAGGTCGGTATTCTCGGTCTGGCAAAAGTAGAGCGAGTTGTGCAACTCTTGCAATACGACGAGTTGTGCTCCTTGCTCGGCACAACGCTCTATACCGGCACGCAACGATGCTTTATTTTGTTCTATATCGGCAGTGTTACTTTGTTGTACAATGCCCACTTTCAATATTTTGCTCATAATCTTGGTATTTTTTTATTCAATCACATTCAACGGGTATTGCATTGTCACGCAGTGCAATGAGCCGTGTTGTTTTATCAACGCTTGGCAGTCTACACCTACTACCTCACGACCCGGGAAGGCCTCGGCAATAACTCGCGCAGCCTCGTCGTCGAGAGCCGGCACACCGTAAGTAGGATATAACACTGCATCGTTCATAATGAGGAAGTTGGCATAGGTTGCAGGGAGTCGCTCACCATCTTCGTCATAGGCGACTTGTGCCATAGGCAATGCCAAGAGACGATAGGGCTTGCCATCGAGCGTAGTAAACGATTGCAACTGACGCTCCATTGCTTGCAATGCCTCATAGTGCTCGTCAGACTCATCATCGCAACGCACATATAGGATAGTGTTGTCGGGAGCCAGGCGCGCCAAGGTATCAATGTGGCTATCGGTATCGTCGCCAGCCAAGTAGCCATGGTCAAGCCACAGAATTTGCTTCAATCCGAATGCATCGCTTAGGTATTGCTCAATCTCCTCACGACCCCACTCGCCATTGCGATTGGGTGATAGCAGACACTCGCTCGTTGTGAGCATCGTGCCACAGCCATCGCTCTCGATAGAGCCACCCTCAATGATGAAATTGAGGCGGTTTTCGTAGCGCGCCTTCAACACACCTTGGTTGTTGAGTTGCGAGGTAATGAGGTTGTCGTAACAAGCGGCAAACTTCAGTCCCCAGCCATTAAAGGCAAAGTCATACACAACCGGCTCACCATCGGCATAGACAGTGATACCGCCATGATCGCGAGCCCAAGTATCATTGCTGTTGCACTCTACAATACGCACATTGCTCATATTGGCTACATTGGCAATACGGGCACGCACATGCTCGGGTTCGGGTGTAACGATAAGCAAGAGTTGTCGTGCAGCAATCTCGCGAGCGAGATTTACAAAGCACTCTTCTACCTCGTCGAGCATATATGCCCAATCGGTATTTTTATGAGGCCAAGTGAGTTGTATGGCACTCTGCGGAGCCCATTCGGCGGGCAGTATGATATTACTTTTTATCATCATTGGCAGGTTTGGGTAGGCGGTCGAAGAAGGGATTTTTAGAGGTACAACTCAAAGCAATGGCAATGACCTGTGTGCAACCGGGCAACCAATCGAGCGACAAAGACGACCATCCGGCCGAGAACATCACACGGGTGTCGACACACAACGTTGCAGCAACCGAGCACGCCGAGCCAACGGCAATACCAAGGTCGACCGAGTTCATAACACAGGGGGCAGAGAAAGGCTTGTCGACACACTTCTCACAGCCACAATAGGCACAATTGAGCCCCTGGTTGAGTATGGGTGTACCTATAAGCAACACGGCATCGCCCTGCAATATATTCTCAGAGTCGCGCAAGAGGAATTGCATACCACTCTCCTCGCCTTTTTGACGCATCACGGCCGAGAGTTTCTCAAGATCGGCTCTATCACTTACCAATGCTATCTCAATAATATCTACACCACGTGCTTTGGGAGCAGTACGAGCAGCCATCATCATGCGACGACCGGCCTCTACAACAAGTTCGTGGCGTATAACACGTTCGTTTTGTACCATAGTATATAGTATTTGTGAGGGTAAAGATACAACAATTTATTGAAAGATAAAACAACTCATACAGGCATTTGCTATATCCCTACAATATACAAGCCACCACAGCCCGAGTGGGCTGTGGTGGCTATAGGTTTGTATCGGTAACGATTATCGTACGATGAGCACTTTCACAGAACGTACTCCCTCACTATCTTTTATCTTGAGCACGTAGTTGCCCACGGGGAGTGCTGTTACATCGAGGGTATTGGTAGTAGCCTCAAGAACAAGAGCACCCTGCATGTCATAGAGCGAGAGTTTCTCTACAGCACCGCTCACATTGATATAAGATGTAGCGGGGTTGGGATATACATTTACACGGTCGATATCAATACGCTCGACACCGGCAAGCACATTAAAGACATTAGGATTACCCTTCACCTCATACTCCTTGTCCTCTACGTCATAGATTGTATTGACACAGATGCGGTGAGTTTGGCCATTTTTCCAGCCAAGTCCATCTTGGGCAAATTGAGGCTCTGTGAGCAACTCGGCATTGGCTTGCTCGCCATCGAGTTCAACATTGTAACCCACAACGGGCAAGAGATCGGTATCGTCGTTAGAAACTACCAAACCCAACATCCAGCTACCCGACAGGCCACCATCGGCATATACCGAGCTGTATGTAGAGTAATTAAACGAATAGAGGTCCGATACACCCTCAATACCACGACTGTTATCTACAGTAATAGGATATGTAGAGGGGTCAACCTCGGCACATACGAGCTTGACGCGCACGTTTTCGCCGGCTCTGATTTTGTGAGGATTGGCGAGTTTTACCTCATTCCATTGGTTGAGGATGTAGCCGTTCTCGGCATTCATCTCTTCGAGTACTATCATTTCGTGGTCGTAACCATCCACCTCGAGAACAATAGCAAAGACAGCCTCGGCCGAGGGATAGAAACGCAAAGCAGTAATATTGTAACCCTCGTACCAATCGAAGTAGGTATAAGGATACTCATGTGCTACGGTATACTCAATAAGTTCGGTTGCACCGGTTTTAGTGAGACCCTTACCCGAGCTGTTGCCACGAGCATACGACAAGACTGTAGCGTCGTTGTCGAAAGAGGGCGACCATGTGGCCTTAATGGCATCGGCATTGTCATCTAACGACACTTCCACCTTGTTCACAGGGCGAAGCACCTCGTACTTGGGTGTGAAGTTGATATTGGCAGTAGCGGGAGCCGATACAGAGCCATCGGCATAGTGTACCAAGATCTTATACTCGTGACGACCTGTTGTGAGGTCTGTATCGTAATAATTGGTTGCAGCAACCTCGGCCAATTTATTATCGTCGCGCAAAATTTCATATCCTGCAATGATGTCGCCATCAAGATTGGGATTGCCCTCGGCATCGAGCTTGGTGAGCACAGCCGATATAGCCCAACTTACCAAGAACTCGCCATAACCACTATTTACCGACGACTGGTTGAGAGAGTAGAACTCGGGCTCGGCGGCTTGACGCAAGAGGTCGGAATAACCCGGAGTAGCCTTTCCATAGCACATACCCACAACATCGCTTGACGATGTAGAGAAGCCTGTGGCATCGACATCGATAGCTATCATAACATCGTCAAGAGCAGCAAATTTTACTGCAGTAGCCAGGTCGATGGTATTCATGTTGTTGTATGACAATTTGCTATTGTCTACAGGTTGCACCGATGCCTCTTGGCCATTGACATACACCTTGATAGTGTAGCCCGCCTCGGGGTTACGAGGCATAAAGGCCACGCGCGAAATAGCATATTGTTCGGCATAATTAGCAACAATATCGATAGGCATACGCATAGCCACCGAGAACGATACTACACCACCACCAAATCCGGTTGCTTGCTCGTTGTAGTCGAAGTATGTAAATGAGGGCGAATTGGGCTCGGGCTCACCCCAACGCAATTTCATGTTGTTGAGATTGACGGCATGCCACTCGATGTTGCGAGCAGTATTGAGAGGTTCGGCTTGTACATCGATAACAACGGGCTCAGCATGCTCCGACTCGATAACAGCATCGCCCTCACCTTCGTAGAGAGCTGTAACCGTATAAGTATACTGACCCTCGGCAGGAACAACATCAATATATGCCATCTCGGCCAACTCTGCAGCAACGATAGCGCCATCACGATAGATATTATAACCCAATACATTGGCTGCATTCATGAGGGGCTCTTTCCATGTGAGGCGTACGCTGTTGAGACCACGCAATTTCTCGGCGCGAAGAGTTACCGGTGGGCAAATCTCCACCTCACGATCAAGCAATACAACGATAGAGACATAGTCGCCTGTCATAATACCATTTTGGCATACATAGCTGAGCATAGATATTACCTTGCCATCGTTGCTCATCTCTACACCGCGATACACCTTTTGTGTATTGGCATCTATTTCCACACCATGCTCTTCTTTGAGCCAGTCTACAAGTTTACGGGGTCGTCCGGCTACGCCATCATACATGTAGGCATAGGTATCGGTAGCATTGTTCATAGGATTCATCATCTCCTCTTGTCCCAACACAGTACCTTCATCATTCACATAACACACGAGATATGCCGAGCATATCTCATCATTGGTAGTAGCCTCGCAATAGAAGGGTATATTGAACTTCTCTTTAGTAACCAAGTTGTAAACAAAAGGCTTACCCCAAGTCTCGCACACAAGTTTTGTGCCATCGGGCGAAAAACGACGACCAGCCTCGGCAAATGTAGCACGGGGGCTGAGGTACTCTACAGTAGAGTCGCTCCACAAGGCAATGGTGCGGTTGAGTGTAGAACCTCCGGTAGTAGTATAGCCCCATCCGGCAGCATGAGTACCATCGTCCGACACAGTATAGCATTGAGCCACATCATTGTCATAGGGGTATGTGAGAGCAACCTTACCATCTACCCACTTGGTAGGTGCATAGCCACCGCCACGCATTGTATAGCCAACAATAGTGCGTGCATCGCGAGAGATAGACATAGCTTGTCCGCCCAACGAGTGCCAGCTACCATTCTTATAGTAGCCACCCGATCCCACAACAGTGCCATCGTCGGCTACGTCGTAGGCTGTAGAGCTACCCGAGGTCGAGAGGTATGTAAACTCGCCTGTTTCCAGATTCCACAAAACACCTTTTTCGGTCGATGTGATACCATCGCCCGAGATACCGCAAGCCCACTTACCATTGGGCGACACGGCCAATACTTGAAAATTGACGGGACTGGTGAGAACAATCGCACCCTTCTCGGCAAATGCACTTATAGCCAGCAATACAGCTACAAGCAAAGTAGATAATTTTTTCATAAATTCGTTGATAGGTTTCTATATGGTTAAGATAATAATTGCTACAGATTGCAAAGAGGTGTAAAGGTATAGAAAAAACAGCAATAAAGGGCTATCTATCAGAAAAAAATTGAAACGGCACAACAGTAATGGTAGCAAAAAAAGAGAGGCACATCCTCACATTGGATGCGCCTCTCGGTCGAAATATCTTGCTAAACAATTAGCGAACGATAACCACTTTTACAGTGCGAACGTTGCCATTGTTGTAGATGTTGAGCATGTAGTTGCCGGCAACGAGAGCTGTTACATCGAGAGTATTCTCGGCAGTCTCAGCTACGAGGCGACCATTCATGTCGAACAATGCGATTTTCTCAACAGCACCCTCTACGTTGATGTAAGAAGTAGCGGGGTTGGGATATACGTTAACGCGATTGATTTCGATGCTTTCAACACCGGCTTTCACATTAAATACAACTTGCTTACCGTCTACAACTACCTCTTGGTCAAATTTGTAAACAGTATTTACTTTGATGCGGTGAGTAGAGCCATCGTTCCAGTTGTAGCCAGAAGTTTTGAACTCATTCTCAGCAACCATTTCAGCAGCAAGCTCGCCATCGAGCATCACGTCGTAACCCTTAACGGGGAGAAGCTCTGTGCTACCGTTAGAAACGAGCATACCGAGCATCCAGTTACCCTTAGAGTAACCACCGTCTGACAATACAGAGCTGTAGTTGCCATAGTAATCCCAGCAATAGAGGTCAGATACACCCATAGCACCTACTTGGTCGTCGAGAGCAATAGGATATGTTGAGGGGTCTACATCGGTACACAAGAGTTTCACACGGATATAGTCACCGTTCTTGATAGTATAGGGTTTTTCAAGACGAATGTTGTTCCAAGTATTGAGAACATAACCATCCTCATCACCTACTTGACCCAAAACAATCATCTCATGATCAACACCGTTTACTTCGAGTGCGATAGCAAAAGTAGCCTCGCCGTTGGGGAAGAAACGGAGAGCGTCTACAGTGTAGCCTTCATACCAATCCAAGATAGAGAAGGGATAAGCGTGAGCTACAGTGTACTCGATAAGCTCGGTTGCACCGCTCATAGTCATACCACGACCTGTGTTTTGACCCATAGCGTAAGAAACTACAGACTCGTCGTTCTTCAAAGGAGCTTGCCAGAAGGCAGCCATTTCAGAAGTACCGGCTTGAACCTCAACCTCCTCAACAGCCTTCAAAGCCTTGGGATTGCACTCATATTTTACATTTACAGTTGCGGGCTCTGACTCACCAACGCTGTATTTAGCTACGATACCGTAAGTAATGTCGCCATTGGCCAAACCTTCGTCATAGAAGTTTTGCTCTGTAGTAGTACCTACAAGCTCGTCGTTGCGATAGATATCATAACCCAAAACTACGTCGCTTGCAACAGCCGAACCAGTCTCAGACAAGATAGCCGAGATAATCCAAGTGATGGGCATGTCGTAGCCGGCAGCCTTACTTGTCTCGTAGATTGAGTAGAACTCAGACTCAGAAGCTTGACGCAAGAGGTCAGAGTAACCGGGAGTAACATCGCCATAGATAGCACCGATAACCTCGTTAGAAGCCATAGTGAAGTTTGAAGCGTCAACATCAACAACAACGAGTACATCGCTCAAAGCGTCGAATGAAACGGGAGTATCGAGGTCAACCAAGTTTACTTCGCCCATAGACAAAGTCGAAGTCTCAACAGTCTTGGCACCCTTCTCAACGCCGTCGACAATAACACGTACAGTGTAGATAGCCTCTTTGTTGATGGGGAAGAAACCAACGCGAACGATAGAGTGAGTTTGGCTATAGATCTCAATCATATCGGTAGGCAACTTGATAGCAGTCAAGAACGAGATAACACCACCACCAAAACCAGTGAAAGTAGAGTTGAGGTCGTAGTATTTCATAGAGGGAAGGTTAGAAGCGGGAGCATTCCAACGCAATCTCATGTCGTTGTAGTTGGTTGATTTGCACTCAACATTTTGAACCTGGTTGAGGGGATCTTTAGCTACTACGATAGTAACAGAAGAGCACTTCTCAGACTCAACAATCTCGTCGTTTTCGTCGGCATAGATAGCAGAGATAGCATAAGTGTACTCAGCCTCGGCGAGTTGAGCATCCATGTAAGCGAGCAAGTCGGCCGAAACCTCGTTGATCATCTCATCGTTGCGATAGATGCGGTAGCCCAATACGTTCTCGGCATTCATCAAGGGAGCAGCCCAAGTAAGACGCACGTTGTTAACGGCGAGAAGTTTCTCGGCTTTGAGAGAAACGGGAGCACAGTAAGTAACCTCTTGGTCGAGCTTGATAGCCATAGAAGCCCAAGCACCAGTAGCCATACCGTTTTGCAAAGGATAACCACAGAGGATGAAAGTCTTGGCATCGTCGCTCATACCCATAGCATATTGAGTCATGAAGCTGTTTTTGTCGATTTCTACGTTATAAACCGATTTCAACCACTCGTCAAATTTGTAAGCCTTCTTTGAGGTGGGCTCATATACATAACCATAGAAACCAGAAGCACCTGTAGCCTCGTTTTGGAAGTTCTCACCACCGAGTACGAGACCGTCGTTGCTGATGTAGGCAACGTTTTGACCCCAGCAAGCAGGGCTTACCCAAGGCAACTCAACTTTCTCTTTTGTCTCGAAGTCGTAAGTAAACTTGTGACCGAAAGACTCACAAACGATTTTTTGGCCGTTGGGCGAGAATGCACGACCAGCCTCGGCAAATGTAGGAGCGGGGCTGAGGTACTCAACTGCATCGCCTTCCCACACAGCGATAGAACGGTTCATGTCGCCATCTTCGTCGGCTTGGTAACCCCAACCTGTAGCTTTAGAACCATCGCGAGTGATAGCATAGCACACACCGGCTTTGGTGTAGCTGAAGAGACGCTCGAGCTTACCATCTACCCAACGAGCGGGAGCAAGGTTGCTATCAGAAGGACCGGCTTGAACATAACCTACCACAACACGACCATCGGCCGAGATAGCTGTAGCTTCAGAACCGTACATGATAACGCCTTGGTTTTCGAAACCGGCATTGTCGAGGCGGTTCCATTGACCATTTTTATATACACCGGCTACGTATACACCGAGACCGGCATCGTGAAGAGTATAGTCGGTATAACCACCACATACTACACCTTCGTCAGTAACGCCATAGGCCGAAGACTCATCGATAGTAGAAAGGTAAGTAACCTCACCATTCTCAAGATTCCACAACACACCTTGCATGATTGATGTTCCGTCACCGTAGTTACCACAGGCCCATTTGCCATTGGGTGACATTGCCATTACTTGGAACAATTCGGGGCTTGTAATGAACATTGCACCTTTCTCGGCAATCGCACTTACAGCCACAAGTAATGCAGCACAAAGAATAGATAATTTTTTCATCTGTTAAACGATTAGAGTTAGATAATTATTTGATTAAGACTTTTTCATTTTTAACACCTGCAGCAGTCTCTACCGATACGATAGCTACGCCTGCATATTGACCTACATGGGCTACAACCTCACCGGCGCCTTGGGCAGTGGCAATGAGGCGACCATCTACGCCATAGATGCGCACTGTAGCATTACCCTCGATATTGCGCACCAACACGGCATCATCTACAACATTGATATGGTGGCGTGCGCCGTCTTGTACCTCCTCAAGTGCCGAGCTCCAGTCGATATCATCGGTATCGACACGGTAAGCAGCCATCACACTCTTGTCGCGAGTGTAAATGAGCACTACAACGAGCGAGAAGTTCTTGGGGTCGAATTCATAATCATCATCGAAGATAGGAGTACCGGGCATCTCTACAGTACCCGACACCTCATAGTCGGTATATGCAGTAAGCGTCTCGTTGGGCAACGATTGGGGTGCACCGTCGAACGATGTAGCATTACCACGACCTACATTGTGGAAGAAAGCCAACGATGAAGGTACTGAGCTGGGCAAGAAGTAGAACTCACGGTTTTGGGGGTATTGGCAGCTATTTGATTGCGCATACTTAGTATCATTGGGCTCGTGTACAACTTTCTCGGCAAGAACATAGCCTACACGATAGCGGTCGGCAGAGTTGTCATAATCTTGCGAGAAGCGCACTGTGGTATTTACCAAGAAGTTGTGCTCTTTGGTATATTTTACAGTAGGAACAATCTCGGCTGTAACGGGCTTACGCATAGCTTTGTATATCAAGCCATCGTCTTTGGCAGTTTGCGAGATCATACCCAATGTGCGGTTGTAAATCATACCGGGGAGGTTGTGAATCCAGTATTGGAGACCGGGGTGATAGTAGGCATCGGCCATGGGCTCAGAAGCACCCATCGCACAGTGACCTTCGACAGTAATGATGCGGTTGCGGAAACGTTGCTCAAACTTGCGCAATGTGATAGTACCCTCAGGGCAGTTGTTGCACCATGTACCAGTAAACTTCTCAACAAGAATATTGCGGGGGAAAGCCGAGCAGTAGATAGTATCGCTCGCGCTCCACACGGTTTGGCCATCTACTTGTTGTTTCACACCCACAGTGTAGTCTACAGTACCCTCCTCGGGAGCCATTACCGAGAATGAGAAAGACATTTCTTGACCGGGTTCTACCAAAACACCAGGTAGATCTTCTTGCTCATAGGGATCCCACTTGGCATCACCTGCAACAATTGTAGGCAAGAAATGGTGTGCCGATGACACATTGCGCACCGAGCCACATATCTCTACCTCTTGGCCACCCTTGGCCGACACATCGGTGTTGTTGACCAATACATATTCGTTAAAGAAGACACCCACCTTGATATTGTCGATACCGAGCAAGTACTTGTTTTGGTCTTGATGCACAAAGGCAATGTATATATTTTTACCCTCGTAGTCGGCCAACGAAAGGACGTGGCGACGCACGTAGTATTCTTCATTTTCTACTGAATAAACTTCAACGAAATCAGAGGTTTTAGTACCCGATTCAGAGATCATCACCTTGTAGTTTTCGCGGAAGTCGTAGTGTACCGAAAAGGCATCCCATGCCAGGACTGCCATATTAGATTTGATATTGATTTGGGGCAAGATCATCCAGTCTTCAACGGGATAATCGTAGGTACAGTGAGCCGAGCTCATAGCGGCAGAAGTGCCCTTGTCGTACTGAGCAGTAGCCCAAGATCCATTAGAGAGGTTGATGTTTGACATACCACTCTTGTTGGGGTTTTCGTCACGATCGAGCAAGGTATACTGCGACGAGATACCCTTCTCGAAGTTTTCTTGAAAATAGATGTCGTCGGCCATAACCGGGAGGCTTACGGCCATTGAGAGAAAGAGAATAGTGAATAAATTTTTCATATAGTCTTTAAAATAGGTACGAGTGTGCGCTACAAAGCGCACACTCATACACATATAAATGTTAGTTATTGTCTATCACAGATGTATTAGAGAGCAATTTTAACAACTTGTACATTGTTGTCAACCTTAACAGTTGCAACATATACACCATTCACGAGAGCCGAGAGGTCATATTGTTGCTTGTTGTTGTAGGTTGCAACCACAACACCGGCAGCATTGTAGAGAACTACAGTAGCATTGGGTTCGGTGTAGAGAGTCTTGCCGGCAACATAAGCCGAACCTTCGTAGCTCACCTTATCGGTAGCAGAGAATTCCAACGCGAATGTAGAGCTTTGTGCTTCTGATACGCCAAGAGCGTAAACAACGGCAACTTCTACAAATGTAGTCTTTTCTTGGCTTGCAAAGTTCTCGGGATCCTCACGATATACCCACACACTGTCGTTGGTGTTGGTAGTCTCCGATATAGGAATCTTATAGCCATCTTGGTATACGTTGTATTGGATTACCTCCAAAGCCGATTGGGGAGCATCCCACTCGAAGTGTACCCAATATGCGGGGAGTTCACCCACATCGGGATCGCGATACACACCCTCTACTGTAGCAATGTAGCGAAGGTTTTGTACGGGCTCCAACTTAGCATTCAAAGTATAAACACAGGGAGCTGTAGCATTGAATGCTTGTTGAGAAACTGCATCGTATGTTTGCACGATGTACTCGTAAGTACCGTTCTCTACGTTTTCGTCTTTGAAGCGGATGATACCTTGAGCAGCAGTAGCAGTTACAGTGTCAACGGGAGTGCAACCACGCCAGATGATGTATTGAGCGTTAGCAAGTCTGATTTTGGGGAAGTTACACTCAACCTTGATAGTATTGGGTGACTCGGCTGTAGAAGCGTCAGTCACTACAAGGTTTTGGGGTGTAAGGTTGCCACAGAGAGCCGAGTAGGTCTCCATAGAGTAGCGACCATTGCTATTGGTCCAAGTATCGTTCTTGGCAGTGTAGTTTTCGTCGTAAGTTTTGTAAACCATGTTACCTTGAGCCTCACGCACTGTACGAGTTGAGGGAACAAAGTTTGCAGTGGGTTTATAAGTTTCCTCATCATACCAAGGCATAGAGCGTACCTTCATGGTTACAACACCATACTTATCGTATGTATACTCAAACTTCTCGTAAGCCAAGCCTTCGGGAGTGCGAGCCTCTTGTACGAGTACACGACCGTTCTCGTCGTAAGTGTAAGTTGTATTGTAGCAAGAAGAAGCATAAGTGTGGTGAACATACTCTACATAAGTGGGATTACCCTTCTCGTCGTAAGAAACGTAGTTGGTTGTAGAGTTGAGCTTGTCGTATGTATCAGAACCGAAAGTACGAGTCTTGTCGGTCATTGAAGTGAGACGACCTTGGAAGTCGTAGAAGTACTCATAGAGACGGAACGAGAGAGTATCCTCCTTGGTAGCCAAGCGACCATATTGGTCGTAAGTGTATACGTAGGTCATCTTGTTCTTGCTCCACTCGCCCAAACCGTTCATTTGACGATAGAACTCAGAGATGAGTTGAGCATTGTTGTTGTACTCATAGAAGTAGTGGTAAGTGGGCACTGCAGTACCGTCGGTTTGATAACCGTAGTCGATACGACGTGAGAGGTTGTTGTTGTTGTCGTAGAGGTAGTAGTTGATACCCGAAGCACCACGAGTGGTACCCATGCTATCGCCATATTTCACCTCGTGAGTGAGGTAGTAAGTGGGCATAGGCTCGCCTTCGAAGTCGGCGCTGTTGTCCCAGAACAAAGTTACATACTCACCTTGTTGTACACCGTGCTCATACACAACGTCTACGCGGATGCTGGCAACTTCGTCGTCAACCATGCTCAAGTCGCACTCTTTCACATCACCCGAGATTTCTACGAGGGGATAAGCCCAAGGATATACCCATACTTTGTAACCAAGAACGGGATCGTCGCAGGGTTTTACATCCCAAGCAAGTTTAATGTAGAATGTGTCGTATGTACCTGCATCGGGGTCGTTGTATGTGCCATGGTAACCACCTGCTACGCGGATATTCTCGGCATAGCTGAGGGGCATTTTCACATCGACGGGAGCAACGTTACTTACGTTGTAGTATACATCGTTGGCAGCGTCGTATGATTGTACGTAGTACTCGTAGCTTGCGTTGGGCACGTTCTCTTCGATATACTCGATTTTGCCATCAACAGCCTCTACAGTAGCCATCATCATACCGTTACGCCAGATAACATAGCTTGTTTTCTCTACGGGAAGAGTAGCAGGAACGTCGCAAGTAACCTTCACTGTGTTGGGACGCTCTTCTGTCGAGATATTCTCGGCAACAGCATTGCGGGGAGCATAAGCACCGTCGAGGTTTACATAAAGCTCGTTGTATGTAGTAGAGCCCTTGGTCCACATTTTGAGGATAGTGTCCCAAGTCCAAGTAATCTTGTTGTACCAGCCATTGCCAAGAGCAGTGCGCTCAGTGTGGTAGTTGAAGCGCAAAGTATCTTTTGTACCACCTACTTGACCGCTCTCGCGACTACCCTTACCGTAGGCCGACATATACTCATACTTATCGATCAACACACCGGCCTCGTCGTATGCGTAAGTATCACGGCTGTGTACAGTACCGATAACGCAATGACGCATGATGTCGATGCAACGACCCATAGCATCGTAGCTATATACTGCGTCGAAACGATAGTCCGATTGATAACCATCCGACTCAGCGCGAGCGGGGTTGCCATTGGCATCGAAATCGAAGTAGCTGATGTCTTGGATTGTTGTGGGTGTAGTGTTGCTGTAATAAGTCTCACGGTACTTATAACCTTGCTCATTAAAGAAGTATTGGTTACCACGGTTTGAGGTATCTTCTTTAACGAGACGACCTTGCTCATCATATTGATAGATGCACTCGTCTTTGCGCTCCCACTTGCCGTATGCGGGTTGGTATTGGTCGTTGCATGAACGCTCCAAGAGACCACGCTCGTTGTAAGTGTAGGTAATAACAGTCTCAGTGTAAGAGTCACCGTTGTAGTCGGTAGCGATTTCATAAGTACGTTGTATCTTATTCTCGCCATCATAAAGATTCACCGACTTAAGTGTAACGCCGGTAGCACCCATACTGTCGCCAATCTTGTAAGTGGCAACCATAGTAGGCTCTGCGTTCACTTGAAGGGCAGTTGCAAACAAAGCTGCACACACACCCACTGTGAGTAGATTTTTCTTCATAGGTTTATAGGTTTGGTTAAAAATAAGTTTCTTGGGCGCAAAGTTAACACTAAATGGCTATATAAATACACGCACACACATATTTAAGAGTTTTGTTTAACACTTATTAACTATTACAAACACCCCACAAAACACCGAGGCCACACCCGGTTTGTATCGGGTGCGGCCTCGGCCTATAGGAATGTTGTCACTAAATTAGCGACGAGCAAATTTAATTACTTGCAATTTGTCACCGGCCTTGACAGCGGCAACATATACGCCTGCTGGCAATGAAGACAAGTCTACCGACTCAACGGCAGCACGGCTTGCAACAGCCACACCGGCAGCGTTGTACACAACTACATCGGCAACATTGCGCACATAGAGAGTATTGCCTTCGATATGAGCTTGAGCCACTTTCACAGCCTCAACAGCACCGTCGCTGATAGAGAATGTCTCGCTTACGCGCTCCGACTCACCTACTACATACTCAACAGTTACCTCAACACCGATCTCTTTTTGTTGGTCGGGTGAGTTGAAGTCGCTCTCGCGATATACCGAGATACTGTCGCAAGTGTTGGTTGTGAACGATTGAGGAACTACCCAACCTTGCTCGTATACGTTGTAACCGAGTATCTCAACGTCTGACTCGGGAGCATCCCATGCAAAGTGTATCCAGTATGCGGGTTGTTGACCACCTTGACCATCGGTAAAGAAACCAACTGTTTGCTCAACGAAGTGCAAGTTTGTGATGGGAGCCAACTCGATAGTATAGATAGCTGTAGCAGCGTTAGAAACGTTGTACATGATGTCGTTTACAGCGTCGTAAGATTGTACGAGGAACTCAACTTCGCGACCGTTGGGCAAGTTTTGAGCAATGTAAGTAATCTTACCGTTTACAGCAGCTACTGTATCGACGGGTTGCCAGTCGTACCAGATGATGTATTGAGCGTTATCAACCTCTTTGGCAGGCACTGTACAAGTGAGTTGAACAGCGTTTACGAAGTTTGCGTTATTGATATAGTCAACCTTCAAGTCACGGGGAGCGTAAGCGCCATCAAGTACAGCATAGTACTCGGTGTGAGTTCTGTATTGAGCCCACTCTTGGTCACGCTCTACGTAGTTGTAAGATACGAAGTCATATTGAGTCTCCGACACGCGAGTACGAGTTTCGCGAGAAGCGTAGATAAAGCCATCAGTATCCCAGTTGCGGTTGCTCTTGATGCGGTCTACATTCACGCCATACTCGTCGTATACGTTTTCATACTTGTAGTTACCCACCTTGCCGCTTGCATTGTCTTGAGAGGGCTTCCATGACTCTTCAACGAGCACACGACCCATAGCGTCGTATGTAAAGAATACAAAGTAGCTACCTGTAGCATACAAGTGGTCGGTGTAATCCATGCGTTGAGGATTGTTGTTGGCATCGAAGTCGCTGTATTCGATTGTGCTGTAAGGCTTGTCGTAGGCAGCATCGGGGTTGTTACGATCGTTCTTACCGTACTTGGTATACTCGATCAAGCGACCTTGCTCGTCATACTTGTACTCATACATCTCGTTGTAGGTGTAGATATTCTCTTTTCTTACGAGTTGACCTTGCTCGTTGTAAGTGTAGAGAGTGTGATCTTTAGCGTCTGACCATACGCCCATATCCTTGTATTGGATATAGTAGTACTCGGCGAGCAAACCATTCTCGTAGTTGTAGTAGTATTGGTAGTCGGGGCCTACACCTTCATTGGTAGGCATCAACGATTTGGCACGATAGATGCTATTGTCGGCATTGTAGAGGTTCAATGTCAAGTAACCACCTTCGTCTTGTTTTACGAGAGTGAGCACATCGGGTTGTTGCTCACCTTCAAACTCCTTAGATGAGTCCCATTTGAATGAAACATAGTCACCTGTTGCAATACCCAAGTCATATACAGCATCAATGCGAATATCGGCAGTCTCGCCATCGGGCATGCTCAACTCGGCTGTAAACACGCTACCATTTACTGTAGCAATGGGCATTGCGAAGGGTTTTTGGTAGATTTCAAACTTGTTTACTGCATAGGGAGAAGCAGGGATTTCCCATTGCAATGTAATGAAGTATGTATCGTAGGTAGTACCTGTTTGGTTGTCGGTAGCAGTACCCTTGCGACCACCTACCAATTTAATATCGCTAACAGCGGGCAAGTTGACCATCATATTGATGAAAGTGAGGTCGGTAACGTTGTAGTATACATGGTTCACCGCATCGTAGGCTTGAACAAAATATGCGTGAGTTGCGCTCTCAACATTTTTGTCAACATACTCAATAACACCATCTACAGCCTCAACAGTGGCAGCTACCTCCCAGTTGCGCCAAATCAAATACTTAACACCGGTCAAGGCAGCAGGAGCTTGAGCAGTTACCTTCACACAGTTGGGCTCGTCGTCGGTCGACACGTTTTTCAATGTCAAGCCGGTAGCAACAGTATTCTCGGCGAGAGGAGCATAATACTCGTGGTATGTAGCGGGTTGAGTAGTCCAAGCGTAGATGTAGTTAAAGTTTTCGTCCCAATCAACCACGTCTTTAACACGCTCTACCACTTTGTAGTATTTGTTGTCGGTAAATGTACGAGTAATCTCCTTGCTATACATCAAAGTATCTTCGGCACTACCCGGAGTAATCATTTCGGGAGTCCAGCTTGTAGAAGTGTACCATTTCTCGCTCACGCACACGCCGTTGGCATCGTAGGTATACTCATAGCGTTGCATCTTAGAGCCTGTAGCAGTGAGACGGTCGTCGACGATGATGCGGTGTGAAGCATCGTAGTCGCGAGTACCCGAGAAGGCATACATTGCGTATGCACCCTCCGACTCATATTTACGAGGCTTGTTTACAGCACCGGGAACGAAGTCTGAGTAAGTAATAGTTTGGAGCACTTGACCTGTAGAAGAAACTGTATTTACAGTTTGAATAATATTGCCATTGGCATCCAAGGTGTGAGTGTAAGTGTTACGACCACCGATCTCGGCAATTCTCACACCATTCTCATTGTACTCATAAGCGATGCTATCGCGACGAGACCAATCGTTGTAGGCAGGACGATATTGATAGTCGGTAACGTGAATCAAGTTACCCTTCTCGTCGTAGGTGTAATAGTACACATTTTGAACCTCAAACACACCCGAAGTACCGGCTGTTTGGAAGACGTGACGAGCAGTATCGCCATTGGCTGTAAAGAAATAGAAATCCTTGGATTGACAAGAATTAGAAGTACCCATGTGGTCGCCATACTTTTCTTTGTAAGTAAGCACCGCATCGGCTTGAGCCATCATTGCCGACATTGCAACAAAGATGCTCATGCAGATTGTAAGTAATCTTGTTTTCATAAGCGTTTGTATTTGGTTTTATATATTGTTTCCGTCTTAGAGAATTGATGTTTCGCAGCTTTCAGTGCGCAAATTTATACACAATTTCAAAAAGGCACAATAAATAGGGGTATTTTTTATTTACGACCCCTCGTTGTCGCCCCTGTTTTTTACATCTATTAACAAGTAAAAAAAAAAAACAGCTATTTAGCTCTCTATATATATAAATATTACGTAATTTTGCGTCCGGAAAAACAATTGCATTACACAACTATTCTTGCCAATTCATTTACAAACCTATCAATAAATCAATTATGAGAAAAAGTTTACTTCTGCTGATGCTATCAGTAGTGATGGCACTCCCCACATTCGCAAATGAGGAATGCGATGTAATTTTTACCGGTACTCCCTGGTTTACCATGGGTATCTCGGGTAACGGTCGCTTCATTGTAGGTACTCGTCAATATACCGAGGCCTATCGTTTCGACGTAGAAGAGGAGCGTTTGATGGTACTCCCCGCCACAGGCGAGTATGACGACATGTGTTTCTCGGACGTATCGGACAACGGTCTTGTAGTAGGTAAAGACCACGACATGCTCCCCGCAATCTTCCACGTAGAGACCAACTCATGGGAGCGTCTCCCCTTCCCCTACACTCAAATCACAGAGGGTTATGCCAACTCTATCACCCCCGACGGTAAGGTAATCGTAGGTTTCATCATGGGTTCGATAGACTATGACAAGCCCTATACAGTATTCCCCTGCATCTGGCGTCTTCAAGAGGACGGCTCATGGGTATATGAGGAACTCCCCAACCCCGAGACCGACTTCCTCGGCACAAAGACTCAATTTATCTCAACTCGTACTATCACTGCCGATGGTAACACCGTAATAGGTGTGTGCGTTGAGAAGAAGGGTCGCTACTACCAACCCATCGTATACCGCTACAACGGTACTGAGTGGAGCTATGAGTATCCCTTCCTCGAAATGACATTCAACGGCAACGACATCTACAACAAATGGATGGCACAAGAGCCCAACATGTATAACTACATCACTGTAGAGCCCGGCGACCCCGAGTACATGTTCCAAGTAGAAGAGTACCAAGCCGTATTTGCCGAGTGGCAATACAACTTCTGGAGCGAGTGGAAAACCGGCTTCGAGGTAACTTCAGTGCCCGTAATCATGAGCGACAACGGCAAGTGGTTGGCTCCTATGGCAACCGAGTCGGTATACACATGGGAACCCGGTGCATTGTCAATAAGCAAAGAATCGCACAGCTACGCCACACTCTACAACCTTGAGACAGGCGAGCTCACCAAGTTCGAGAACCTTGGTGCTTCTAAGGGCTGGTACTCATACGGTGTGAGCAACGATGGCGACATCATCTCTTCAGACGGTATCAACTTCTACCTCAAGCCCGCCGGTAGCTCAGAGGCTATCGAATTGTCGGAGTGGTTGCACGACGAGTATCAATTTGACTTGTGGACATACCTCCCCCCCAACACCGAGTATATCGAGTGTAGCTCTATCTCGTCTGATATGACCGTAATCGTGGGTGTATACCGCTCGGTAACTCCCGAAGGCGAGCTCGACAACAAAGAGACATTCTGCGTGAAATTGCCCGGCTTCATGAGCAACATCAAGCAAACACTCGACACACCCCAAAACAGCGATATCGTAATGGCCGGCAACGAGTTGCACTTTGGTAGCGAGGCTACCAACATTGCCATCTACGACATCTGCGGCAAACTTGTCATGACACACAGCGGTCGCACTTCTACATTGAATGTAGAGGGTCTTGCCAACGGTGTATATGTGGTTACTGCCGAGATGAACGGTGCTGTAGCAACAGGTAAAGTTTACAACTTGTAATACATATAATAGATAGACATGAAAAAGAACATTATATTGGGCTTGTTTGCCTCAATGGCAATGCTTGTAAGCGCCCAACAAATACAAATGCAACAAGCACCTCGCGCAATGGCTTCACAAGCCACTGCCGAGGAGACCTTGAGCATGGAGTATGGCTACTGCGGTACTATGACCAGCCAAATCGGTTGGGGTGTAGCCGGTACAATCCGTGCCGTAATCGAAGTACCCCAAGAAGTAGCAGCCAAATACCAAGGCGCACAAATCACTCGTGTGCTTGCCGGTATGGGTAACGATGGCGGTAGCGATACCAAAATCATCATCATGCGCACTCTCAACGATGCAGAGTTGCTCTACTCTCAAAAGACCAAATTCGTTGCCAAAGAGTGGAACGAAGTAGACTTGGAAACACCCTTCACTATCGATGGCGAAGGCTTCTTCATTGGTTATGAGGTAACAGTAACCTCAGAGAAATCTTACCCCGTGGGTGTAGATAGCGAAGTACCCAGCCCCTATGGCGACATCTGCGCTATGTACGACACCGAGAAGAAGGAGTGGGTATGGGAGCACTTGTCGGAGTATGACTTTGGTAACAACTGTATCAAATTTATCCTCTCGGGCGATAACCTCCCCCGTCACAACCTTGCATTGCAAAGCGTTACTGCCAAGGAGTATGTGAAGATGGGCGAACCCTTTGCTATCAAAGGTGTTGTAAAGAACCTTGCAGCTCTCACAGCCGAGAAGTTTGAGGTATCGTACAAGATTGGCGATAACGAAGCAGTTGTAAACACATTCGAAGCTACTATCGCATCGGGCGAGACTGCCACTTTCACCATCGAAAATATCGTTGTTGAACAAGATGGCGCCTACGACTTCACTGTAGAGGTAGTGAGTGTAAACGGCAACGAAGATGAAGACTATAGCGACAACTCATTTACATACACTATAAACAGCATGTCGAACCTCGTACCCCGCAAGGTGCTCATCGAGGAGTTCTCAACTACTCAATGTGGTAACTGTCCCCGCGTACACACCGTAATGGGCGAGATATTGGAAGGCCGCGACGACTTGGCTATCGTAGTACACCACACCGGTTATGGCCAAGACAACTACACCATCTCGGCATCACGTTCATACCTCAACTTCTACGAGAGCAGCACATACGCACCCGCATTGATGCTCGACCGTACCAACCTCGCCGACCAAGGTGCAGAGGGTTACGATCCCACAGCAGGTAGCTGCCCCGCTCCCGGTCCTGTATTTGCTCCCTCAAGCAAGAAGGAGATTGAGAGATACATCGACTACTGTATGGCTCAACCCGCTTTCGTTACTGTAAACATTGAGGATACCTACAACCCCGAGACTCGCGAGCTCACCGTGCGTGTATATGGCGAGAGCGTAATCGAGTTGCCCCAAACTCCCTACTTGAACATCTTCATTACAGAGAGCGGCATGGTCAACTACCAAGCAGGTGGTGGCAACGACTATGTACACAACCACGCTATCCGCGCCGTATTGACCAACACTTGGGGCGACGAGCTCGAAATGACCAACCTCCAGTATGACGAGACTCGCACCTACACATTGGACAAGAAGTGGAATCCCGATAACATGAATGTAATAGCATTCATCGCACACTACGATGGCACCAACATGAACAACTGCAACGTGTATAACACCGAGCACAAAGACCTCGACTACGACTCATCGGCAGCCAAGATAGGCAACGACAAGGTGAGCGTATGGGCCGCCAACGGCATGATTTACATTGCCGGCAGCTACGAGCAAGCCGAGGTATTTGCTATCGACGGTTGCTTGGTAGCCAAGACCCACAACGCTACTGCAATAGACGTAGAGAACAACGGTATCTACGTTGTGAGAGTAGACGGCAACAGCTACAAAGTAGTATTGTAATAAGACAGCGATGCGCCGACACTTCAATACTGAGGTGTCGGCGTAACGCTTTTATAGACAAATCACTAACAAACCTTATCATACAATGAGAAAAAGTATCCTTACATTGCTCGTATGCGCTTTGTCGCTTACAGCATTTGCACAAGCAGATACCGAAAGAGTATCTCATATAAAGAAAATACGCCACACCTCGTACTTTCTTGACGATGCAATGACCGAGTTGGAAACACGTCTCGACGACCAACACATCGTACACTACTTCTACGACCTCAATGGCAACGTTGTATTGGAGCGCAAGCGTGTATACAACGCCAACAAGACTACCACCTACATTTCGTACCAATACAACGAGAACAACCAAGTTACCGAAATGATAGATGGAACAACTCGCTATGCCTACACCTACGACAACGGCTCGTTGACACGACGCGAAAAGTTTAGCGACGGCACATTGCAAGAGACCATTAATTATGAGTACACCGACGGCAAGTTGTCGAAAGAGACTAAATACAACGTAAACGGCGAGATGTCACTCTACTATACCTATGAGTATGACAGCAATGGTGTTATCTTGAACCGCTACAGCTACAACAAGAACGACAAGAATAGCGCTATCTTGGCCTATACTTACGACGAGCAAGGTCGCCTCATCGAAGAGCGCACAAGCACCATAAGCACCAGCACATCGTCGCTCGGCAAGGTGCGTAGTGCAACTCGCATTGTTTATACCTACGACGAGCAAGGTCGTCGCTACGACGAAACAAACCAAACAGCCACTATTACCAACGCCGATGGTATAACCGGCTGGACAAATGGCGACAAATACATCTACCTCTACGAAGGTACAAGCACTCAAGTTTCTCGCAAGGAGATACACCGCTGGAGTACCGACTACGAAAAATACGATATTCACGAGCACGACGACTACTATGTGAGCAACCGCTATGGTAGCAACTATGTACCCCAAAACGTCAATATCGTATTGGGCACATCTATTACCAAAGTACCTGTAACACTCGAAAAACCCGCTGTTACAGACGAACTCAAAGGCTATCAAGTAATTGCCGACAACGTATTGCTCGACACACTCTACACTACCGAGTCGTTCATGATTGAAAACCAAGTAAAGGGTACTCACCAATATCGCGTAGTAGCCATTTACGACTCTGTGCCCGCTACAGTATCAGATGCAACAGAACTCACTATCGAGGTAGTATTGGGCTCGCCCACAAATGCTGAGGTTGAGTCGCAAGAGTTCTCGGTAGTATCGGGCTGGAACGTGGCATTCACTTTCACTCCTCCTGTATACTCTGAGGGTTTGACATTGACAGGCTACCGCTTCAAAGTAATAGGTGGTAACGGTGGTAAAACCGGTACTGCCGATGCCAAGACCGAGAGAATCAGCTTCCAACTCTACCAAGACACCCGCAACAACGAGAATAACCTCGTTACAGTAGAATTGTATGCCGTGTATGTAGAGGGCGAATCGGCACCCTACATCTTCCAAATCGACCTCCGCGATACTCAAAACCAAGTTATCGTGAAGTGGGCCAATGAATACTCAGAGCGCACCGATGCACAAGGCAACTTGCTCGACAGCAAGCACTACTACTACAAGTCGGATGCTACAGGCGAGGTGCTCGTGGCTACTGTCGATTACAACGTCGACAACCAACCCACAATGCGTCATTACAGCAAGGATGGCATAGACTACTCAGAGACTTGGAATGCCAAGACTATGCAATGGGAGAAATACTCTAAGACTGAAAAAGAGACCGAGAAGTTTGACATTGGTGAGACTATCTACGACTACTACACTACAAAACTCTATGATGCCGAGCACGATGCATACGTTGCTTCTGAGATGAAGAAACAACACAGCATCTGTACTTATGAGACAGGCTACCGCGTGGTATTGAAGAGCACATCGAACTATGTATATGAGAATGGTCAAGAGGTGATGACATCGTATATTAAGCACTATGCAACCACCGACTACTCATTTGCTGCCGATACATTGTTTGCTGCCGACATGACTACAATGACAGGTCTTATTGAGTACAACTACTACGCTACATTCAACAAAGAGTATGGCTACTTGTTGACACAATCGCTCGTATCGACCAAGACCTACCGCTATGAGAATGGTGAGTTTATCGCTATCGAAGAGATGGTACAAAACACCAACCACCAAAGAGGCCTCTTGACCGATCGCCAAATATATTTTATTGACGAAAACGGCGGTAAGTCGCTCGTAGAGTCTACAACATTTGTACCCTCAAAAGAGTATGGTAGCCTCAAAGCACCTGCAACCGTATCATACGCCAACAACGTGCTCACTTGGAAAGCTCCCAGCAACCCCAACATGGTACCCGACGGCTATCGCGTGTTTGTAAACAATATTCCTTATGGCGACACAGTGGAGACATCGATGGAAATCAAGAACATCCCCACCGGCGAGTTTACATTCACCGTAATGGCATTGTATAACGGTTCGGAGTCGAGCTATGCTATTTCTACAACAGGCTCTTACACAGCTCCCGATCTCACCTACGACCTCCCCACGCCTACTGCCGACCCCGCTGATGGTAGCAAGTTTGATACTACTGTAGGTCTCGAAACAATTACACTTTCATTCGACCGCGATGTATATGCTATCGAAAATACAGTGCTCTACGCCGTAAACAACGACAACAATGCTCGCATTGAGGCTACTATCGAGGCTGTAGATGGCGACAACAGCAAGTGGACTATTGCTTTGAGCGAAAAAGCCACAGTAGAAGGTAACTATATCATTGTAGTGCCCGCTGCTACATTTGGCGATGAGACAGCATTTGCTTCAATCTACGACAACGCATTTGCTTTCGGTATGGTAAATGCAGAGTTTGCACTCAATTACCAAGTAGCAACATCAGTAGAAAGCATCGAGAACGATGTTGTAATCTATGTTATGAACCGCAACATCATCGCTCCTGCCGATGCTAAGGTGTACAATGTACAAGGTATAGAGACCGGCAAGGAGAATGTTGCTCCCGGCATCTATATGGTAGTATACCAAAACAAGGTTACAAAAGTGCATGTAAGATAATCTCTCGTTGAGATACAATAAAACCTCATGCGGGTGGCCGGTAGATAAAATCGGTCACCCGCATTTTTTTTGCCGAAAAACATTCGCACTGGCAAGCAATTTTTCGACGGTCAAAAATTGGACTTTCGACATTAAGAGAGTATATTTGCAAAAGTAAAGATTACAAACCTCAAATACTATAACATCATGTCAGAGACTAAATCGTATGTAGTGGGTATCGATATAGGCGGTACCAACACAGTATTTGGCATTGTAGATGCCACAGGCAAGGTACTTGCAAGCAGTTCTATCAAGACTTCGGCCAAGGTAGAGTTGAAAGATTATATAGACCAACTACACACCGCCGTGAGTACCCTTATCAAGAACGAAGGCTACGAAGGCAAGATAGCCGGTATAGGTATAGGTGCGCCCAACGGATGCTACTATACAGGCAATATAGAGAAACCCGCCAACCTCTATTGGACCGAGAACGGCGAGCGCCTCGAAATCATTCCTTTTGCAGCTCTCCTTCGTGAGAAGTTTGGTATACCTGTAGCCATTACCAACGACGCCAATGCAGCCGCTATTGGCGAGATGACCTACGGCGCAGCTCGTGGCATGAAAGACTTTATCATGATAACCTTGGGCACAGGTGTAGGTAGTGGTATCGTAGTAAACGGTCAGTTGCTCTACGGCCACGATGGCTTTGCCGGCGAGTTGGGTCACGTGATAATGCGTCGCGAGAATGGTCGTATATGCGGTTGCGGTCGCAACGGTTGCCTCGAAGCATACGCATCGGCTACAGGCGTAGCACGCACTGCCCGCGAATACTTGGAGACCCGCACCGAGGCCTCTTTGTTGCGCAACATGCCCATCGACAGCATCACATCGAAGGATGTATATGATGCAGCCATGGCCGGCGACAACTTGGCTCGTGAGGTGTTCAACTTTACAGGCGAGATTTTGGGTGAGGCATTTGCCGATTTCATTGCCTTCTCAAGCCCCAAAGCCATCATCCTCTTTGGTGGTCTCACCAAGTCGGGCGACTTGATTATGCGCCCCATCCGCGAGAGCCTTGACCGCCACATCTTGAAGAACTTCCGTGGCAAGACCGAGGTACTCTTCTCACAACTCAAAGAGGCCGACGCTGCCGTGCTCGGTGCAAGTGCACTGGGTTGGGAAGCTGCCAAGCAATAATATAGACAAGAAAACTATACCAAAGGATATGCCCCACTATCGGGGTGTATCCTTTCTTTGAAAAATGAAGTTTGCAAGCCGCATAGAAGCCTATATAGCACAAGAGAAACTGCTTGTGCCGGGCAGTCGTGTGATTGTGGGACTGAGCGGTGGAGCCGATTCGGTGGCACTGCTGGCTGTGCTCACACACCTGGGCTATGCCTGTGTGGCTTGTCATTGCAACTTTACTCTGCGGGGCGATGAGAGCTATCGCGACCGCAATCATGCCAAGGAGGTAGCCAAGCAATTGCAGGCTACATTTGTCGAGACAACATTCGACACCACGGCACACGCCCGAGCCGAGGGCATTTCGATCGAAATGGCAGCCCGCCAACTGCGCTACGAGTGGTTTGAACAGATGCGCATCGAGCACAACGCCCAAGCCATAGCCGTGGCACACCACCGCGACGACAATGCCGAGACTATCTTGCTCAACCTCACCCGAGGTACAGGCCTTGCAGGACTCACCGGCATGAGCCCTCGCAACGGCGACATTGTGCGCCCTATGCTGTGCGTGTCGCGAGACGAGGTCGTAGAGTACCTCACTCAACAACAACTACCCTATGTAACCGATAGCACCAATCTCGAAGCCATATACACCCGCAACAAGTTGCGACTGGAGGTGATACCGATGTTGCGCGAGATAAACCCGGCTTTCGACAACTGCATAGAGCGCACCATAGGCTACTTGCGTGGTAGCGAGAAGTTCTATCGTGCCACCATCGACGAGTGGAAAGCTCGTTGCTGCCGAGAGGAGAAGGAGAACCTGCATATAAATCTTTCTGCAGTACACAGCTCACCCGCCCCTACCACCCTACTCTTCGAGATAACATCGCCATTGGGTTTCAATGCCAGCCAAATCGAGGCAATGGCCACCGAGGCACTTGCATCGGGCCGACAATTCATGTCGCCCACACACCGCGCCGTAAGCCACCGCGATGAGCTCATCATTGGCCCCATAACCCACACTACCCACGACGACACCTTGGCTACATGGAGCGATGGAGAAAGCACGACACAATGCAATATATCGCTATCATACCACCAAGCAAAGGACTACGAGATTGTGCATAGCAACAACACGGCATGCTTCGACTTGGATAAAGTAAAATTTCCGCTCACACTGCGTCGCTGGCGCGTGGGCGACACGTTTATACCCTTTGGTATGCGCGGTCGCAAGAAAGTGAGCGACTACTTCAGCGACCACAAATACTCACTCTTGCAGAAAGAGCAAGCATTGTTGCTGTGCGATAGCGAGAAAATCTTGTGGATTGTGGGCGAACGCGCTTGCAACCAAGCACGCATTACCGACCATACCACCCACGTGATAGAAGTCACCCTGCAAGCGTAGATATTGCACTCGACGATAGTAATTGAGAAGTTTTTTTGTTACATCGTCAAACAAATCATTTTCTTGAACACTATTTTCAAAAAAAACGTTATATTTGCAGTCGTAAAATCTATGAGGTCTTCGTTCGGAAACCTCAACCACTTCAAAACAAATAAATCCAACATTAATTGATAGGCTCTCCGACCACTATCGTGTGCGACGAATGTGTGTCACAGCCACAAAAATCATCAGTCATGTATTACTTGAAAGATCTGGAGGCTAAATCTTTGCCCGAATTGAAAGAGATTGCTTCTCAATTGGGTATTTCTATTGGCAGCAACATTTCTGCCGATGACTTGGTATATACCATACTTGACGAGCAAGCCATCAGCGCGAGCAAACAACAAGGTGGCGACAGCAAGAAAAGAAAGAGAAAAACCACAGCCGAAAAAACCGATAAACACGAAGATGACAACGAGGGTACAATAGAGGCTACCGAGCATACTGTAGCAGAGCACACAACTCCCGCAAAAGAAGAGCATCCCATCGTGACACCCCCCAAACATATCGAACAAGAGCCCGCTTCCAATACCGAAGCAGTAGCACCCCAAGAGGTGGAAGCTCCTGTTGAAAAGCCTCGTCGTGGTCGCAAAAAGAAGGTAAAGATTGAAGAACCTGCCACAGAGAGCTCTACAGAGGCTCCCGTTGCCGAAGACACCACACAAGAAGCACCCCAAGAGAGTGCCACTACCGAGGAGAAAGGCCCTGAAATAGAGAAACCTCGTCGCGGTCGCAAGCGCATAAATCGCGAAGAAAAGGCTGCTATGAAGGAGCAAAACGACCTCACACCACAAGAGACTCACGAGGCAGTAGCCACACCTACAGTTGAAGCAACCGCCGAGTTGGCAACCGAAGAGAAAGAACATAAAACACCCGAAGAGGGCAAAAATCAAGAAGAAGCATTGCCCCCTACCCCGGGTCTGTCGGCATTCTTCCCCAAAGCCACCCGCTTCATCTCGCGCGACCGCAACGGCAATGTTGTAAAGCAACAATTTACGCCCCAAAATCGCGACAACAACGGCTACAACAACAATAAGCAAAACAACAATAACAAACAAAACAATAAGCGCAACAACAAGCAGCCCAACAACATGGGTCAAGACGAGTTGCACCGCGACGAACCCATGCGCGACGAAATGATACCCAGCGAGCGTCTCTATGACTTCGAGGGTATATTGATGGGCTCGGGTGTACTCGAAATGATGCCCGACGGATATGGTTTCTTGCGCTCGCCCGACTACAACTACCTAACATCGCCCGACGACATCTACGTGTCGCAATCACAAATAAAGCACTACGGCCTCAAGACTGGCGATGTTGTAGAGGGTTATATACGCCCGCCCAAAGAGGGAGAGAAATACTTCCCATTGGCCAAGGTAGAGCGCATCAATGGTCGCTTGCCCGAGTTTGTGCGCGACCGCGTACCCTTCGACCACCTCACACCATTATTCCCCAACGAGAAATTCAACCTCTCGGGAGGCAAATCGAGCAACCTCTCTACACGCGTTGTAGATATGTTCTCGCCCATAGGCAAGGGTCAACGTGGTCTCATTGTGGCACAGCCCAAGACCGGTAAAACCGTTATACTCAAAGATATTGCCAATGCCATATCGGAAAATCACCCCGAGGTATACATGATTATCCTGCTCATCGACGAGCGCCCCGAAGAGGTAACCGACATGGCACGCAGTGTAAAAGCCGAGGTAATTGCTTCGACCTTTGACGAGCCCGCCGAGCGCCACGTAAAGATAACCAACATCGTACTCGAAAAGGCCAAGCGCATGGTAGAGTGTGGCCACGATGTAGTAATCTTGCTCGACTCTATCACACGTCTGGCACGCGCCTTCAACACCGTAGCACCTGCGTCGGGAAAAGTATTGTCGGGTGGTGTCGATGCCAACGCCCTGCACAAGCCCAAACGCTTCTTTGGTGCTGCCCGCAACATAGAGAACGGCGGTAGCCTCACCATCATAGCAACAGCCCTTATCGATACCGGCTCAAAGATGGATGAAGTAATCTTTGAGGAGTTTAAAGGAACAGGTAACATGGAGTTGCAACTCGACCGCAAGTTGTCGAACAAGCGCATCTTCCCCGCAGTCGACATCAACTCGTCAAGCACTCGTCGCGACGACTTGTTGCACGATAAAGAGACACTCAATCGCATGTGGATATTACGTCGCTACCTGGCCGACATGAACTCGGTTGAGGCTATGGAGTTCCTTAAAGAACGCCTCGAACGCACAAGCTCGAACGAAGAGTTTCTTCTCTCGATGAACGATTGAAGTATATAAATATTTCCAAATAGTTAAAGATGTTGCCTCAAAAGTCAAGTCGACTTTTGAGGCAACATCTTTATTAGATAGCTATCGTAGCACTCTCTCTTTACAATCAAGAAAATTGCAACAATAAAGCAAAATAAC
>JAFZFQ010000054.1 GCA_017555825.1 Bacteroidaceae bacterium
CATTGGCATTATTCTGTTTTGAGCGGAAGACGGGGCTCAAACCCGCGACCCTCAGCTTGGAAGGCTGATGCTCTATCAACTGAGCTACTTCCGCAACTTGCGTGGGCGAAGATGGATTCGAACCACCGAAGGTAAAAACCAGCAGATTTACAGTCTGCCCCATTTGGCCACTCTGGTATTCGCCCGAAGTGCATTTTATAAAAAGCCTTTCCTTTTCTTGAGCCTCTTGTCGGATTCGAACCAACGACCCCGAGATTACAAATCACGTGCTCTGGCCAACTGAGCTAAAGAGGCAAAATGCACCGCCCGACACAGATTTTCCATTGTCAAGCGGGTGCAAAGTTAGATATAATTTTTAATCCACAAAAATATTTTCAGCATTTTTTCACTCAAAGGCTTACTTTTTTTTCTTTATCTTCTCCAATTGTCGCTCCAAGGCCTCTGCCGCAAGGTCTACAGCCTCTTCAAATGTATCGGCCACTTTGCTTGAGAAAAGATCTTCGTTTCCTGCCAAAAGGAGTTTCAATGCAGCCTCTTTATTCATCGAAGTTTCGGGTTTTACCACCTTCAATGTTACCTCGGCTTCCATAATACCATCGTGAAAACGGCTCAGCTTAGACACTTTCTTTTGGATAAATGATTCGAGTTGCGCTGTTGCGTCGAAGTGAATCGCTTGAATTCTAACGTCCATAATGTCCTCCTTTTTTTCTGCCCTTGGATGGGCTTGTTTGTAACTTTGTTTCAACTCTTCAAAAGTTATATGTGTATACACTTCTGTAGATGCAAGTGAACTGTGCCCCAAAAGTTCTTTTACGCTGTTTATACCGGCGCCATCATTGAGCATTGCCGATGCAAAACTGTGTCGTAGCACGTGTGGCGACTTCTTGGCCAAGGTAGAAACCCCCGCAAGGGCATGACGTACTATATTATATACAAGCTTGTCATACATCGCCTCACCATTCTTGCGCACGAAAAACAACTCTGTCTCACCCACCGACTCATTGCGCAGCGCTCGATAGTTATCGATAGCCTCTTTGAGCGAAGCTCCATAGGGTATTACACGCTCCTTGTTGCGCTTACCCAATACACGTAGCTCGCACACGGTATTATCTACCGCCCACTCGCGCAGGCCTATCAGCTCGGCTCGACGCATGCCCGTTTCGTAGAGCATGGCTACTATCAACTTGTCGCGCACCACCTCAAAGTTATCGAGCAACACATCGCTTGCAAGCAACTGCTCCATCTTATCGGGTCGCACAAACGACGGTAGCGACTTTCGGGTTTTGGGCAACTTGACCCCAAGCGTAGGATTATCCACCACCTCTCCCCTACTCAGCATAAATCTATAGTAGGAACGCAGAGCCGACACCTTGCGGCCTATGGTGCGCGGCGACATCCCTTGCTCGCTAAGCAACATTATCCAATTGCGCACATCGTCGCTCTCGACCGGCACCACATCGGCATCGCTTCGCGTTGCACTACGAAAGGCTACAAACTGTTCCAGGTCTTTCTGATAAAACAAAGCGGTATAAGAAGAGTAATTCTTCTCATACCGCAAATACCTTAGAAACAATTCTAGATTCATAGTAGCGAGTCAAATTACTTACGCTACGAATTTAAGAAGTTGTCCCGAGAAATGCAAATTTTTTAGCAAAAATTTAATCCTCTACGCTGTGAAGTTGTTGAACGTAAATAGCACGCATCATCTTTTTACGATTTGTAACAGACGGCTTCTCAAAAGCTTGACGGCTACGCAATTCTTTTACTACTCCAGTTTTCTCAAATTTTCTTTTAAATTTTTTCAAGGCTTTCTCAATGTTCTCGCCTTCTTTTACGGGTACTACGATCATAGTTGTAATTATATTATTTTTTAATTTCTTTCAGTCTCGGAAAATGTGGGGCAAAATTACACATTGTTTCTTGAATAACAAAACATCCGAGTAGAAAATCGCAGTTTTTTCTCAAATTTTATCCCACAACACCCTTCAACAGCCACTCAAAAGGCTTTTTTGAGAGAAGCGCACACAGAATAGACCCTCGCTTTTTCACTTCAATTCAAACAAAATAAGTATCTTTGCGTTGCAATATCATGCAGTTGACATGCGATTTCAACCTCGCAAACGCAACTCCACACCTACAAACGACAGAATAAATCTATATATTATATAATGTATGAGTAAGATTACCTTGCCTCGCCTGGAGGCCCTTCGCGCCGAAATGGCAATGCACAACATCAACGCATTTATCATACCCGGCACCGACCCCCACCAAAGTGAATACTATGCCGAACATTGGGGCTGTCGCACTTGGATAAGCGGATTTAACGGCTCGGCCGGTACTGCTGTTGTTACTACCGACAAGGCCGGCTTGTGGACCGACTCGCGATATTTCTTGCAAGCCGACGAGCAATTGGCCGACTCGGGATTTACACTCTTTAAAGACGGCCTACCCGAAACGCCCTCGATCGAAGCATGGCTCACAACCACACTGCAACCCGGTGCCACAGTGGCTATCGACGGCACTCTCTTCAGTACTACCGCTGTAGAGAAGATGATGTCACTCTTTGAGCGACACAACATCACACTCATCACCGACTTTACACCCTTCAACAAGATATGGCAAGACAGGCCTTCACTACCCGACACACCATTCTTTGGACACGACCTTGAATATTGCGGAGAGAATGCCGTCTCAAAAATCATGCGCGTCATGCAGGCCGTTAAAGAAAGTGGCGCCGATGCACTCCTACTCTCGGCCCTCGACGATATTGCATGGCTCTATAACATACGTGGCAGGGATGTAAACTACAATCCCATGACCTACGCATACGCCTATATCGACAACGAGCGCCGCATACTCTTTGTCGACAGCAGGAAACTTAATGAGGAGAACAAGACCCATCTGCGCGCAATTGACGTAGAGCAAATGCCCTATGAAGCCGTCTTTGAGTTCGCCGCATCGTTACGCGACAAGAAGGTAAGCATCAATCCCGACAAACTCAACTACACATTATATAATAAGCTCAGCACCGCAACCATACGCGAGAATGGCCCGATAGCCATGTTTAAGGCCATCAAGAACGAGGTGCAAATTGCAGGTATACGCCAAGCGATGGTGCGCGATGGTGTTGCCTTGGTGCGTTTCTTCCGCTGGTTAGACTCCAGCATCGATGCCGGCAAGGCTACCGAGATAAGCGCAGCACAACAACTGCGAGCCTTCCGCGCCGAACAAAACCTTTTTGTAGACGAGAGCTTCAGCACTATTTGTGGCTACAACGAGCATGGAGCCATTGTACACTACTCGGCAACTCCCGAAAGCGACGTAGCCATTCGTCGCAAGGGCTTTCTGTTGGTAGACTCGGGCGCACAATACCTCGACGGCACTACCGACATCACCCGCACCGTAGCTTTGGGCACACTCACACCCCAACAGAAGCGCGACTTCACCCTTGTACTCAAGGGTCACATTGCCCTCTCTCGTTGCCAATTCCCCGAAGGAACTCGCGGTGCGCAACTCGATGCCATAGCCCGTATGCCCCTTTGGAAAGATGGTCTCAACTACCTACACGGCACAGGACACGGTGTGGGTCACTTCCTCAACGTACACGAAGGTCCGCAAAGCATACGTCTGCAAGAGAACCCCACTCCACTCATGGCGGGTATGATTACCTCTAACGAACCCGGACTCTACCGCGCCGGCGAGTATGGCATACGCCACGAGAACCTCGTTCTCACAGTGCCCGCACAAGAGACTGAGTTTGGCCGATTCTACCGCTTCGAGCCACTCACACTCTTCCCTTTCGACAAGCGCGCCCTCGATATGACAATCCTTCATCCATACGAGATAGCATGGCTCAACGACTATCACCGCATGGTATACGACCGTCTAAAATCGTCGCTCACATCGGAAGAGCGCGAATGGTTGCGTGAAGCCACATCGGCAATATAATATATACAGCAAACAAACACACAAAAAACATCTATATGGCTATTGTAAGAAAAGTTCGCGGGTTTACACCCAAGATTGGCGAGGGCACATTCCTTGCCGAAAATGCCGCCATCATTGGCGACGTTGAGATAGGTAACGATTGCAGCATCTGGTACGGCACAGTATTGCGTGGCGACGTCAATTCAATTCGCATTGGCAACCGCGTCAACGTGCAAGACGGCTCGGTACTGCACACCCTTTATGAAAAATCGACCATCCACATCGGCGATGATGTATCAATAGGACACAACGTAACCATCCACGGTGCCGACATCCACGATGGCGCACTCATTGGCATGGGTGCTGTAGTGCTCGACTATGCCGTAGTAGGCGAAGGTGCTATCGTAGCAGCCGGCTCGGTAGTAAAGAGCAAGACCATCATCAAGCCCGGCGAATTGTGGGCAGGTGCACCCGCCAAGTTCGTCAAGATGGTAGACCCCGAGCAATCGAAAGAGATGAACCAAAAAATCGCCCGCAACTACCTCATGTACTCACGCTGGTACACCGACGAGGAGTAAAGAGCGACACTATCTATTAGACTCCGAGGGGCTTTTAGCCACCTTGGAGTCTTACGCAAAGCCATTAAAGCCCCTTAAGGCCTCGAACGCCCTCCCATCTGCAACCATACACCCTCGCATCATGAAAAGCCAAGAATTCATCCGCCAAAAGGGTAATTACGAGAACCTCATCTGCTACAAAAAGTCGGTGTGCATATACGACATTACCTACTATTTCGCACACAAATATTTGCAGAAAGGCGACCGTACCATCGACCAGATGATACAAGCTGCACGCTCGGGTAAACAAAACATCGTAGAGGGTTGCGCCGCATCCACCACATCGGCCGAGAGCGAAATAAAATTGCTGAATGTAGCGAAAGCCAGCCTACACGAATTATTGGAAGATTACAAAGACTATTTAAGAGTTAGAGGCTTGGTACTATGGGATGAATCGAACGAAAAACATAAACAAGCTCGCCGAGTGTGCGCTCAGCACAACGAGCCTGAGTTCTACAGCAACGCCATAAAAGAACGCTCCGACGAAACGATAGCCAATATCGCCATCATCCTCATTCGTCAGACCGACTACCTGATTAAGAAATACTTCGACTTCATAAAGCAAGACTTCTTAGAACATGGCGGCATAAGAGAGGAAATGACCAGAGGCCGCAAACAATGGCGCGATGAGCATTAAAGAAAATCTTACGCCTTACCTCCCTTTTCTGCCCTTCTCTGTCCTTTAGGCCCTTAAGGCCTTATTGGCCTTGCAGCCGTTATCGCCTTTCTCTATCTAAAAACACCCACTCACAATCTTACAAACCTTATTGCCAATTTTTAGGATATAAAAGCCATCTTCTGCAGAGAGCGATATTTTCTTACCACAAGGTACTTTACCTCTAAAAATACAAGCACCTTTTAATGTATAGATAGACACCTCTACATCAATATTATCAGCAAATAACAAATTACATCCTCGAATAGAAAAGTCTCTATCCAGTTCCACTTCTTCTCTCAAAGCTGTAATATAATTATAAGTATATTCGGTCAATATGCAAGGTTTCCAATAACTATCATTCATCCACTCGTAGTAGTAATATGATTTAACATCTCCCTCATTATTATACACATATTCCTTTTTGAAACTCGCATGAGTGCTACCATAGTATGTTATCAACTCGGTATATCCATTTTCTTCGTACGTGTATTCATATACGCTTCCTGCAGAACTATCTGTATCCATTGACTTGACAACTCGTCCTTCGCTGTCAAGATAATTTCTATTAGTAAATTTGTAATCATAGCTTTTCGTCTCATTATTATAGGTGTAAAAAACTCTATCAAAATAAGAATCAGAGTGTCTAATTTCTTCTTTTTCGATTTTTAGCCAATCACCTAAAAATGATTCATAAGACCATGTAACAACCGAATCAGTATCACTATTCGTATAATATGCTATTGTTCGCAGACTCTCTTCGCTTTCTCTTTTAATAACCCTATGCTGAGAATCATATTCATAGGTATTTTGAATCTGATATGGGTACGGATACGTTTTTGATTTACTTTCATAATATATAACATCTCCGTTTGTGTCTAATATTGCATAATAATCATTCCATAAATCTTCATAGACGACATTTGTATTATTTTGAGTCCATTTATACTCAAAATTGTAAATCACATGCTCTTTATTCTCATATACATTTGTATAGTCTATCGTCACATACGACACATGTGGTATTTCGGGTGCATTAATTAATATATCAGCATTTGGAATGTTATTACTCTGCGCGCTGAGCATACTTGCCACACATGAGAAAAGCCCCAACAAAATCAGATATTTCATAACTTTATATTACGATCCGATAAAAAACAATAAAATGTTTATAAAAAATACGTATATAGCAAAAATTAAATTGCGAACTATCTTCCTAACAATCTATTATACTCCTCATCGTTGTTGATGATTTCTATACCTTTGAGATAGACGGGGTCGATGGGGTTCATGACCTGGAAGTAGGCACTCATATCGAAGAGGTCGCGAGCGATGAGGGCTTTGAGTTGGCGGGCTATCATGTCGCGCGACTTGGCGGCTTCTTCGGCATCATACTCTACTTTGTCGGCATCGCCGGCCTCTTTGAGTTGAGTCATCATCTTGTCATCGACCTCAAATGTGGCAATGTACGAGGCTACAGTCTTGTATTTCCTTTCCAGCGACTTGCGGTGCTTGTCGATATATTTCATAGCAAATTGACTCAACGTTCCTTTGGCTACCAAGTCGCGATGATAGTCGGTATAGAGCGTAGTGTCGAGGGGTACAAAGACATCGGGCATTATACCTCCACCGCCATAGATAGTGCGACCGGTTACGAGTGTTTTGTATTGCAACGAGTCGGCAAATTGTATGCTATCGGCGTGCATAAGTTCGCCATGTTTATAGCGGTCGTAAATATCACGATAATACTCTTTCTGCCCCTTGTCGTAGGGTTTCTGTATGCAACGACCGGCGGGAGTATAGTAGCGCGACACAGTGAGGCGTATCATAGAGCCATCGGCAAAGGGGATGGGACGTTGTACCAAGCCCTTGCCAAAGGTGCGACGACCAACAAGCACTGCACGATCCCAATCTTGCAACGCGCCCGATACGATTTCGCTCGACGAGGCACTACCCTCGTCTACAAGCACCACCAATTTGTTCTTCACAAACGAGCCTTGCGCCTCGACAATGGCTTCACTACGGGGTGACTTGTCGCCTTCGGTATATACAATAAGTTGTCCTCTATCCAAGAACTCGTTGGCCATATACACTGCACTCATCAGGTAACCGCCACCATTGTCCTGCAGATCGAGAACGAGTTGCGACATACCTTGCTTCTTGAGTTTGGTCATCGCCTCGGCCAACTCATCATGAGTTGTTGCAGCAAAACGACTCACGCGTATATATCCGGTTTTGTCGTCTACCATATAGGCTGCATCTATACTATATATAGGTATCTGCTCGCGCGTAATGCGGAAGTCGATAGGCTTGGCTACACCACGACGCAACACACGCACATCTACCTTTGTACCCTCGGGACCTCGCAAGAACTTGCGCACATCGGCAGTTTTCAATCCTACACCCGCCACAATACTGTCATCGACAGCTATTATGCGGTCGCCGGCTTGCATACCCACTCGCTCCGAAGGGCCTCCCGATATAATCTGTACAACCAAGAGGGTGTCGTTGTCTATATTAAACTGTATGCCTATACCACTGAAGTTTCCTTCGAGGGGCTCGTTGAGTTCTTTAGTCTCTTCGGCTGTGGTATATGACGAGTGAGGGTCGAGTTCGTGAAGCATGTGGTTGATCATATCCTCCACCATCTTTGTCTCATTGACCGTATCGACATACATTTCGCGCACAGCAAACACAGCTGTGTTGAGCTTGCGCATGGCATCGCTTATCTGTGCCGATGCCACACCCGCCACGAGTGCAAGCAACACACAGACAATCGTACTATATACTCTTTTCATCTTAAAAAAAATTTCGTTTTATCGCACAGGAAGTTGCATCTGCTCGGGCAGAAAGGCCGACACATCGCGACCATAGCCTATCAACTCACGCACTACCGACGAACTGATATGTGCATACATAGGTTCGGTAAAGAGCATAACCGTTTCAAGACCCGATATTTCGCGATTGACATCGGCAATAGAGCGTTCATACTCAAAGTCCATAACCGAGCGCACACCGCGCAACATAAACTGCGCACCACATTCGCGCGCCACATCGACTGTGAGACCACTATACGACAACACCTTCACACGAGGCTCGTTGGCAAAGAGACCTTCGAGCATGGCTACACGCTCTTCGGCGGTAAACATGGGGTGCTTCAAGGCATTGACACCTATAGCAATAACCACTTCGTCAAACATCGACAAAGCACGACGCACCACCGAGTAATGACCGCGCGTAAAGGGGTCGAACGTACCCGGGAATATAGCTACTCGCTTACAACAATTCTGTGTCATCTTCCACTACAAGATTATCTACAATAAATGATTGGCGCTCCATTGTATTTTTGCCCATATAGTACTCCAGGAGCTTGCTCACCAAGTCCTCCTTACGCAGCTCTACACGGTCGAGACGAATATCAGAGCCTATAAAGCCCTTGAACTCATCTTTCGAAATCTCACCCAAACCTTTAAATCGGGTTATCTCGGCGTTACTACCCAACTTGTCGATAGCAGCCTGGCGTTCCTCCTCGCTGTAACAGTAGTAAACCTCTTGTCCGGGCAGTTGCTCGGGCACTTCGGCCTCGGGCGTTTCGCCTTTCTTGAGACGCTTGCGCTTGGGCTCTTTCTTGGGTTGATAGTGCTTGTTGCGCACACGGAAGAGCGGTGTTTGCAACACATATACGTGACCCTTCTTTACCAAATCGGGGAAAAACTGCAAGAAGAATGTGAGCAACAACAATCGTATGTGCATACCGTCGACATCGGCATCGGTAGCGATAATGACCTTGTTATAACGCAATCCATCCAAGCCCTCTTCTATATTAAGGGCAGCTTGCAATAGGTTAAACTCATCGTTTTCGTACACCACCTTTTGGGTGAGTCCAAAGCAGTTGAGCGGCTTACCACGCAAGCTGAATACGGCTTGAGTCTCTACATCGCGTACTTGAGTGATTGTACCCGAAGCAGAGTCACCCTCGGTAATAAAAATACAACTCTCTTCGCGACGATCTACCGCATTTTTGCGACGATCCTCGGGGTCGTTATAGTGTATGTGGCAGTCGCGCAACTTGCGGTTGTGCAAGCTCACCTTCTTAGCTTTTTCGCGAGCCAACTTAGCCACTCCGGCCATAGCCTTGCGTTCACGCTCACTCTCGGCAATCTTGCGCAACATCACCTCGGCAGTATCGCCATTGATGTGCAGGTAGTTGTCGAGCTCTTTCTTCAAGAAGTCGTTGATAAACTTATTGACCGTGGGGCCGGCAGGGCCCATATCGCGCGATCCGAGCTTGGTCTTGGTTTGCGACTCAAACACAGGCTCCTCCACCTTGACACTGATAGAGGCTACAATACCATTGCGTATATCGGTATACTCAAAGCCCTTGCTATAAAACTCCTTGATGGTGCGACCTATAGCCTCCTTAAAGGCTGCCAAGTGCGTACCACCTTGGGTCGTGTGCTGTCCGTTGACAAACGAATAATACTCCTCGCCATATTGGTTGGTATGGGTAAAGGCAATCTCGATGTCCTCACCCTTCAAGTGTACAATGTCGTAAAGCCCTTCGGAAGTCATGTTGTC
>JAFZFQ010000055.1 GCA_017555825.1 Bacteroidaceae bacterium
CTTGTATGACTACTTGGATGCTCAATGGCGCGAGAATAATACCGACTATACTCAAATCAACTGGGATGCGTTGTATCGAGCCAACTACTTGAACAACGAGTCGAGCCCCAATGCCAGCGCACACTACATGGTAGAGCGTCGTCACAATGACTTGATGGAGGCTGCGATGAATGCATTGTATACCAACCAACTCACCGACAAGTTGAAACTGACTGCCGGTGTGAATGCCAAGTATGGCTTGGGTATGCACTACAAAACGGTAGATGACTTGTTGGGTGGTAACCAATGGATAGACATTGACCAATTTGCCGAGCGCGACTTTGCCAACAATGCTACTATTGTGCAAAATGACCTCGACAACCCCAACCGTGTGGTGAAAGAGGGTGATGTATTTGGCTACAACTACAACATGCATGTTGTGAAGGGTTCGGCCTTTGTCGATAACTTCTGGAACACACGTTACTTTGACATCTACTATGCCGTAGCGTTGAACTATACACAATTCCAACGTGAGGGTTTGATGCGCAACGGTCGTGCCGAGGTGATAGGTGCACAATCGAAGGGTTATGGTTTCTGTGCCATGTTTATAGACCCCAGCATCAAGGCCGGCTTGACATGGAAGGCCGATGCGCACAACCGTGTGTATGCCAACGTGTTGGCCGAGAGTCGTGCCCCCTTGGCATCGTATAGCTATGTAGCACCTCGTGTGAAGGATACACTCATCCCCGGCTTGCAATCGGAGAAGGTGTTGTCGTATGACATCAACTGGGTGTTTAACTATCCCGGTGTGAAGGGTCGTGTAACAGCCTTCCAAACACACATGATAGATGGAACAGAGAGCACAGGTTACTATAACGACGAGTTCCGCACTTATGTCAACCACACGCTCACCGGCGTAGACCGCATCTTCCGCGGTATAGAGTTGGGTGTGGATGTAGAGTTGGGCGCAGGCTTCTCGATCGAGGCAGCCGCCAACATAGGTGACTATCGCTATACCGACAACTGTATCGGTGTGATGAGTGCCGAGAATGGATGTAACCTCTTTACCGGCGAGTTGCCCACCGACCTCTCTGAGACAACCGATATAGTAGAGAAGGTGTATACCAAGGGTATGATGGTGTCGAATGGCCCTCAAATAGCATCGAGCATCACACTCGACTACTTCCACTCGTCGATGTGGTTTGCCGACATCACTTTGTCGTACTATGACAAGAACTATCTTGACTTCTCGCCCGCCCGTCGCACACAAATGAATATGTATGGCGGTACATACCCCGACAAGTTGGGTAACGACATCAAATATGATGGCTACACAGAGGAGACTTTCTATATGTTGGGTAAACAAGAGCGCTTGAAAGGCGGTTTCTTGCTTGATGCATCGGTAGGTAAAGTCATCTACTTCAACCGTCGTGCTCAATCGCTCAACATCAACTTGAGCTTGAACAACTTGCTCAACAACACCAGCTTGGTGACCGGTGGTTATCAACAATCTCGTTTGAGCCGAGACACCAAGGCGGCAGGTCGTCCTATTCAAGCAGTAGACAAGTTCCCCAACCGCTACTACTATGCATGGGGCTTCAATATGTACTTGAATGTATCGTATAAGTTCTAATAGAGTGATACCAGAAAAAAGCAAAAGAATCATGATAAAGAAAAGATATATATGGGCCGTAATAGCTGTACTTGCCATGGGCATGAGCAGTTGTGCCAAATTTGAGCCCGTACCCGAGGGCACAGGTGTTATAACCGAGGCCGAAGCCGATGCATTGACACCAATGATGTCGATAGCCGACTTTAAGGAGACCTTTGATGTGAAAGACTCGCTCTTTACCATCAACTATGTAGATACCGAGAGTAACTTGTATGTGCGTGGTAGAGTGATAACCAGCGACGAGAGTGGCAACATATACAAGTACTTTGTGATGCAAGATACTCACACCGGCGATGCGTTGAAGGTGAGTGTAGATGCAGGTAGCTTGTCGGGAGCATTGCCTATAGGACAAGAGATAGTAATAAACTGCAAGGGCCTTGTAGTAGGTCGCTATGCCGACATGGCTCAATTGGGTGTGGAGACCTACAACACCTCAAAGAGCCGCATAGAGCCCGGTCGTATACCTTATACAGAGTTCTTGTCGCGTGTGCAATATGTGGGCAACCCCGACGAGAGTAAAATCATGTGCGAGGAGATGACTATTCAAGAGATCAACTCACGTATCAATGACGTTACGTTGTATGGCCGATTGGTGCGCATCAAGAATGTACACTTTACAGGTTATGGCGATGATGGCGAGCGACTGAGCGAGGCCGACAAAATCTTTGCTCCCTCGACCTATAGCCCCACGTTGCAATATAACATCGGTTATCCTCAATCGCGTCAGATAGCCGATAGCAATGGCAATATAGCCTACTTGTCGACCAGCGAGTATGCCCGCTTTGCCGATACAAAACTGCCCGCAACCGGTGTGTGGGGCGATATAGTGGCTATTGTAGCCTACTATCAAGACAAGGCCGATAGAGATGGTGAGTTGCAATTGACTATACGCTCGCTCGCAGACCTTGAGGGTTTCTTCACAACCAATGAGTAAAAAATATTATACGAACTAATAAAATAGGACAAAAGATGAAAAAATTAGGATTATTCATGATGTTTGCTGCTGCCATGGCATTGAGCAGTTGCAACAATTTGGGTGACGACTGGTTTGATCCCAACCAAGGAGGTAATGGTGATGACAATACCGGTAACAACGGTAATGGCACAACCGAGCAAGTAGATCCCGCCGGTACAGGTACAGAAGCAGATCCCTACAACGTAGCCAAAGCACTCACCGTGCAAGATGGCTCGATGGCATGGGTAAAGGGTTATATCGTGGGTCAAATAGCCGGCGATATCAACGTAGCTGAAGATGTACAATTTGAAGCTCCCTTCAAAGGTGCTACTTACGATGATGGTACAGTGGCAACAGCCGGTACAAACTTACTTGTAGCCGCCGATGCCAACGAAACTCAAATCTTGAAGTGTCTTGTGGTGCAATTGCCCAAAGGCGATGTGCGTACAGCGCTTGAGCTTGTAAACAACCCCACCAACGATGGCAAGGCTGTAGAGTTGTATGGTAAGTTGACCAAATATTTTGGTGTAGCCGGCTTGAAAGAGACTGCAGCAGCCAAGTTTGATGGTACAACAATAGGTACAGTGCCCAGCGAGCCTACTACACCTCCTGCCGATGCAGCGGGCGATGGCTCGGAGAATAACCCCTATAATGTAACCGCTGCAATGGCCAACCAAAACGGTGCTGTAGCTTGGGTGAAAGGTTTCATCGTAGGTCATGTGGCCGGTTCAAGCATCAGCAGCGAGTCGCAATTTGACGCTCCCTTTACCGGTGCAGTGTATGACGATGGTACTGTAGCTACTCAAGGTACTAACATCCTCATGGCTGCAACAGCTACCGAAAACAATCCCTCGGCTTGCTTCGTAGTGCAATTGCCCAAGGGCGATGTGCGTACAGCACTCGACATCTTGGCTCACCCCGAGATTGATGGCAAAGAGGTTGCTGTGTATGGTAAATTGACCAAATACTTTGGTGTAGCCGGTATGAAAGAGACATCGGCCTACAAACTCGATGGCGAAGGTGGTGGCAATACTACCCCCGACGAACCTGCAAATCCCGAAGTAGGCGATGGTAATGGTACAAAAGATGCACCTTATAATGTAGCTGCTGTAATCGAGTTGAACAACAGCGGTGCAAAGGCATGGGTGAAGGCCTATATCGTGGGTCAAATCAACGGTAAGAGCGTGAGCAATGTAGAGTGGGAAGCACCCTTTGGTGTAGCCGATGGCTCTACTCAAGGTACTAACATCGTTATTGCCGATGCAGCCGATGAGCAAACTACTATCGTGCCCGTACAACTTCCTTCGGGTGCAGTTCGCAATGCGTTGAGCTTGCCCGACCACCCCGAGTTGGATGGCAAAGAGGTGTTGCTCTATGGCGAGTTGATTAAATACTTCGGTGTATGTGGTATCAAAAATACAACATGTGCTATTGTGGATGGTGTAGTGTATGGCAAAGAGCCTTCAAATGATCAACCTACTGACAATGGCGATGCTATCCTCTCTATTTCGTTTACAAGCGGATTGGGTGGCTTTACAGCATACAGTGTAAGTGGCGAGCAAGTGTGGAGCTCGGACAAGACCTACGGTGCAAAGATGTCGGGTTTTGCCAACAGCGCAAGCCATGCAAACGAAGACTGGCTTATCTCGCCTGCACTCGATCTCTCGGGCAAGAGCAATGTAGCAATCAGCTTTGAGCACGCTATAAACAAGGGTGATGTGGCCAACCTTACAACCAACCACACCTTGTGGATGAGTACCGACTACAACGGTGGCGACCCCACAACTGCTACTTGGACTCAAGTAGATATTACTGCATATCCCGATGGTAAGAGCTGGACTTATGTTCCCTCGGGCGATATCGTAGTTCCTGCGGAGTTCTTGGCTGCCAATGCACGTTTTGCCTTCAAGTACCTCTGTAGCGATGCCGAGTCGGCAACATGGGAAATCAGAGACCTTGTTGTGAAATAATAGACGACAATCGATAATAGTGAATGCGTCGCCCAAACGGAGGGTGGCGCATTTTTTTGTGCGCTTGGGCTAATTTGTATTTGTTAAAACTTTGGTTGTTGTATTGTTAAAATTTTGCAAATGCAGAGTTGGAGTTAAACCGAGTGTGTGTATGAGAGTCTTAACAACAAACGCATAACTGAGCGGAAAATAAATTTAAGTATAACACATAAAAAAGAAGAATTATGAAAAAAGTATTGGTAATGATGGTAGCTGTGTGCGCCATGTCGATGTCGACAGTAGTGTATGCTCAAGAGCAATGCCCCAAGCAAAAGAGAATGACTCGCCAAGAGATGAAAGAGCATCACGATGCTATGATCAAGAAAGAGTTGAACCTGAGCGATGAGCAAATGGTGAAATTTAAAGCTGCCAACGAGGAGCTTGAAGCCGTGAGCAAGAGCAACCGCGAGAACATGAAGGCTGCTCAAGAGAAACATAAAGCAACCATGGAGCAAGTGCTCACACCCGAGCAAATGGTGAAATTTGAGGAGATGACAAAGAAACACCCCGGCAAGAAGGAGTTCCGTCCCGAAGGTCGCCCCATGCCTCGCGAGGGTGCTCGAATGGAAGGTAAGGAGTGTCGTCGTCCCGACTTCAAGTGTGACAGCATGCCCGGCAAGCATCATCGCAGAGGTCCGAAACATCCCGGTCAATGCCCTCCCGAATTTAAAGGCGACAGCCTACCTATGGGCCCTTGGCATGGCCACTGCCCCGAAATGAAGGGTTGCGATAAAAAGCAAGATTGCCCCATGATGAAGGGTGAGTGCAAGAAGGGTGAAGGCTGCGACAAGAAGTGTGATGACTGCCCCAAGATGAAAGATTGCGATAAAAAACAAAACTGTGACAAGAAGCAAAACTGCGGTAAAAAGCAAGATTGCAAAAAAGAGTGCAAGAAATGAGCCGCGAATAAAATAGGAAGTTAAAGTAGAAAATGATAGAGCGAGAAACGTAGTGCGACTGCGTTTCTCGCTCTCTTTATGAGGTGTATGTGAGCACCGTTGATAGTGCGACAGTGTAGTGCTTATATGGCCTCTTTGTCGCCGGCGATGGCGATGTAGAGGTTGTCGGGGTGGAGGTATGTGCGCGCTACACGCATGAGGTCGTCGGCTGTGGCGGTGCGTATGATGTGATCTTCGTTGTTGAAGTATTGTAGCGGTGTACCGGCTATGATAGACGATACAAAATAGTCGCTCATAGAGAAGGGGCTGTCTAATGCACGTGCACGGCGACCTTGCAGGTAGTTACGCGCTGTTTCGAGTTCGTCGTGCGGAATGGGAGTGTTGCATAGTTGCAACATCTCGCTACGCACCTCGTCGATGAGAGCTTGGGTGTATTGTGTACCCGTCTCGGTAACGATGGTGAAGTATGCACCGTCGCGCATAGAGACGATGTGCGACGAAATGCCATAAGTGTAGCCTTTCTCCTCGCGAATGTTGGTCATGAGGCGACTGCCGAAGTATCCGCCCAAGACGAGGTTGAGCATGGTGAGTAGGGGATAGTCGGGGTTGTCGGCACCGATGACCGGCATACCCATGCGCAAGCCCGATTGCAACGCAGCAGGACGGTGTATGATGGTAGTGTGCTGCGCCTCGGGGGTAATGGGAGCTACCGATACCGGAGCGGTGAGAGCCGGCGAGAGCTTGTCGAAGTGCCGGTGTACCAGGTCTAATACCTCGTCGGTAATGCGTCCCGAAAGGATGATGTGTATGGCGGTATTGTGGTAGTAGTCGCGGTGGTATTGAGCAATGTCGTTGAGCGTGATAGCCTCTAAGTCTTGTGCTGTAGTGATGCGAGCATAGGGGTGAGTGGCGCCAAAGATGAGGTTGTTGAAGGCCTCGGCGGCGAGGAAACTCACTTTCTGACGATTTATTTCGAGCTGTTGTATGCGTTGTTGCTTGAGTACGTCAAAGGGTTTTTGAGGCAACGAAGGCTCGGTAATCATTTGACTCACGACGGGTAGAACCTTGTCGAGATTGCGATTGAGTGAAAAGAGCGAAATGGCACTGTAGTGTTGTGTAGTGCCTGTTTGCATCCATGCGCCGTAGTAGTCGAGGTGTTCGGCTATAGCTTCGGTATCCATGCCCGGAATACCCTTGCGCAACATGGGTCCTGCCATGTCGGCAATAGCCGGTAGGTGCGAGGCATATCGTCCGCCCTCGAAAAGGATGTCGAAACGGCACACCTCTTGGTCGCCCTTGTCGACGATATAGAGTTCGATGCCGTTGTTGAGGCGAAGAGTGCGCGGGAGGGGCATTGAGAGCTCGCCGAATGGTGTAACGGGTGGTTGCTGTGTGCGATTGAGAGTCATATATTGTTGTTGATATTGTGATGATTGAGGTCGTATTATTGCTCGATGGGCGAGACGTATATTTGGTTGTTTTCGTGTCGATGAATGTGCACCGGAGTGTGAGCCTCGATGTATTGTCCGTAAAGCGATACTGCGTCGTATATCTTGCCGTCGACTTTGACTTTGCCCGATGGCGCCATGCGTGTCATGGCGATGCCTTGGCTGCCTACGAGTGTACCGGCAGAGGTGTTTACACCGATATATCCCTCGCTATTTTTCTCCTCGGTATGTAGTGCAAAACGGTATAGCATACCCTTGGAGCCAATGCGGTGCGAGAGGAATATGAGCAGAGGCACGGCGATGATGAGACCCGCCAATACGGTGAGAATGCTGCGAGAAATGTCGATAGAGGTGACAAAGGTAAAGTCGAATACAATGTTGTTGATGGCCGCCAGGATGAGGGCTCCGAGTATGATGATAGCACCCGAAATACCGGCAACGCCAAATCCCGGAATGACAAAAAATTCGAGGATGAGCAGTATGATACCCGCAACAAAAGCGAGCAACTCCCAGCTCTCGGCGGTTCCACTGATGAAGAGAGGCAAGAAGTAGAAGATGGCTGCAATGACTGCTACTGCCGATGGGAGACCAAAGCCCGGTGTCTTGAGCTCAAAGAAAATGCCACCGACGATGAGTGTGACCATGAGCGCTTGCAGGGCGGGGTTGGTGAGAAAGCCGGCAATCTTGTCGTAGAGCGAAGGTGTGTATTGAGACAAGGTGTATTGCTCGATGTGCAGTCGGTTGGTAATCATATCGTCGAGACTCTCTACAATGCCTTCGCAGTAGTTGTGCTCAACGGCCTCGTTGGCAGTGAATGTGAGAATCTGTCCCGAGTCGGAAAGGTGTGGTATCACGACGCGCTCATCGACCATTGCTTCGGCAATGATGGGGTCGCGACGCCAAGTGATGATGGTGTCGCCATGGTTGTTGATTGTAGTGTCGGCACCATGTGCTTGAGCTGTGGCACGCATGGTAGCGCGCATGTAAGATTGGTACTTGTCGGGCATGGCCTGTCCGGTCTCGTTTACTACCGTGGCAGCACCCATGCGAGCACCACTGTGCATGTATATGCTATCGCATGCCAAGGCAATGAGAGCACCGGCCGATGCTGCATTATTGTCGATGTAGGCATATACAGGTATGTGAGCATTGAGAATGAGTGTGCGCATGGAGTCGGCATGCAGTACCAATCCGCCGTATGTGTTGAGGTGAAGTATGACGGCGTCGGCCTCTTGCTCGTAGGCTTGTTGCATGCCATCTTGCAGGTAACGCCATGTAGTAGAGCCTATCTCTTGGTGAATGTCGATGCGATATAGCTGAGTAGTGTCGGCTGCCAGCATAGCAAGGGTGCATAGTAGCAGTGCAACGAGTGTGGTGTATGCTCTTTTCATAGTGTAGGTTTGTCTTTGTATATTGGTAAAAAAACAATTTATTGTAGGAAAATTCTCAACTCGCTCCGGTTGGTAGAATTGCCCTATAAGGTGTGTAATATAGATACAAATATAGTGCATTTTGCCGAGTAATGATGAAAAGAGAGGTGATATTTGTGGGTATAAAGTGAGGTGTGAGATAGAAGGCCGAGTGATGGTTAATGAATGTAAAATAAAAGCTGTTGAGTAGAACATTTATAGCGAGAGGTTGTTTAATGACATGTATTGCTCGCAGATGTGTGTGTGGCGAGCGTAGAAAAGGCACAGAAACTATATAATATGATACACAGTATGAACCCTATATTTCCATCGCCGTAAGAAGAGAAGAGTAGCGGTGCAACCGCATTACTGTTGCCTCCAAACAGTGTGTATCCACAAATAAAAAAAATCTATGAACTCGCCTCAATTCCAAGAAAGGCTCCTCGACTTACAAAGCAATCTGCTCAACTTTGCGTATATGCTCACCTCAGATAGAGAAGAGGCTCATGACCTATTACAAGATACAACACTCAAAGCCCTTGATAATGAGGATAAATACATAGATAATGTAAACTTCAAAGGGTGGGTGTTTACGATCATGCGCAATATCTTTATCAACAACTATCGACGTGTGGTGCGTAACCAGACGATAGTAGACCAGACAGAAGATTTGTATCACCTGAATCTGCCCCAAGAGTCGGGGTTTGACACGCCCGATGGCTCGTACACGGTGAAGGAGATAATGAAGGCTATAGAGAGTTTCTCGGACGAATATCGTATACCTTTCTCGATGCATATCGAGGGATTTAAGTATCATGAGATAGCCGAGAAGATGGACTTGCCCTTGGGAACGGTAAAGAGTCGTATTTTCTTTGCCCGACAACGCTTGCAAATAATCTTGAAAGATTACAAATAACGGTGTGCTACTTGTGTTGCATGACGCGACAGATGTAGCCCGCCTTGTATATGTTGAGGGCGGTGAGCGAAGGATTGCTACTGTTGAGGTTGCTGAGCAATAGGGGTTCGATAAGCGTAAAGATGGAGGCAACCATACGGCTTATGTGCATGCGTTGTAACTTGTCGTAGAGACGCAGCAACTTGACGTGCGATAGCAAGATGTCGTAGTGCTCGCGCAGATTCTCGATGCTACGGCGAGTCTTGGAAAGAAACTGCTCGTTGGTATCGGGCACATCGTGGTAGATGGGATTGTCGATGTGTGTAATGGTGTAGCCTTTCTGTTGCAGTTCCTTGCCAAAGAAGGTGTCTTCGTGTCCATATCGCACGAAAAGCTCGTTGAAGCGTGTTGCCATAAAGGCTTTGCGTGAGATGAAGAAGTTGAGTGTGCGGAACTCTCCATAGGGTTGTTGCATGCGCTTCTCGACCGATTGCGACTCGACAATACTGCCATACTTATAGCGCAATGTGCATTGAGGCGATGGGGGAGTGTCGCGAAACATCAATCCGCCACATACTACATCGGCTTGGTGGCGAGCGTCGAGGTAGCGTGTGATAAAATCGTCGTAAACCGGATAGACATCGGAGTCGAGAAACAGCAAATAGTCGTACTGAGCCTCGTCGGCCAGGAGGTTGCGTATGCGCGCTATGCCCACATTGTGCGGAAGCTGAACAAGACGGCACTGAGGCAGGTCGTTGATAGCCAAGTTGGCATTGCGCAACGAGAGGCAAGGCGATGCGTCGTCCATAACAATAACCTCGGCAGTAATGCCCGAAGCGGTAATGAGACGTTGCAACTCGCGAGCCAAAGGCGTGCAGTCGAAGTTGTATGTGGGAATGAGTATAGATAGCATAACGGTGTCAAAGTTACCATTTCGTCGTGGTATGCGAGGTGTGAAGCGTAAAAAAAATGATGCGTTAGGGAAATTTTAATATGCTTGTACGGAATATTGCACACCCTGTATCGTATCTTTGCAATGTGAGAGAAAAACAATGAGCCAATGAGCAATGATTTCTCGCAAATAAAATGTATTTTTGTAAACACTAAAAAAGAGACAAAGATGAAGATTGGAGACAAAGCCCCCGAAATATTGGGCGTAGATGCCGAAGGAAGAGAGATAAAACTCTCGGACTATGCAGGTCGCAAAGTAGTGCTTTACTTCTACCCGAAAGATAATACTCCGGGCTGTACAGCCGAGGCATGTAGCCTGCGCGACGGCTATGAAGAGTTGCGAGCAGCGGGCTATGAAGTAATAGGTGTGAGCAAAGATAGTGCTACATCGCATCGCAAATTTGCCGAGAAACACAATCTGCCCTTTACGCTTATAGCCGATACCGAGTTGCGACTGAATGAAGCATTTGGTGTGTGGCGCGAGAAAAAGATGTGTGGCAAGGTGGGCATGGGAACCGTGCGTACGACCTTTATCATAGACGAAAACGGTGTTGTATCCGATATAATAGAGAAGGTGAAAACCGCCGATCATACCAATCAAATATTGAATAACAAATAAAAACGCTATAACAATGAGTGAAGAGAATAAAACCACACAAGGACGAGTGCCTGTGTCGAGCGAGAAATTGAAAGCCTTGCAGGCTGCGATGGACAAGATAGAGAAGAGCTATGGTCGTGGTGCTATCATGAAGATGGGCGATGACCAAGTAGACGAAATAGCCGTGATACCTACCGGCTCGATAGGCTTGAATGCCGCATTGGGCGTAGGAGGTTATCCTCGCGGTCGTGTGATAGAGATTTATGGTCCTGAGTCGTCGGGTAAGACAACCTTGGCCATCCATGCTATAGCCGAGGCTCAAAAGGCCGGTGGTATAGCAGCGATAATAGACGCGGAGCATGCCTTTGACCGCTTCTATGCCGAGAAGTTGGGTGTAGATGTAGAGAACTTGCTCATATCGCAACCCGATAATGGCGAGCAAGCCCTTGAGATAGCCGACCAATTGATACGCTCGTCGGCCGTAGATATAGTAGTGATAGACTCGGTAGCAGCGCTTACTCCCAAGGCAGAGATAGAGGGAGATATGGGCGACTCGAAGATGGGATTGCAAGCACGCTTGATGTCGCAAGCGTTGCGCAAGCTCACAGCAACCATAAGCAAGACCAATACGACCTGTATCTTTATCAACCAATTGCGTGACAAGTTGGGTGTCATGTTTGGCAACCCTGAGACTACAACCGGTGGTAATGCGTTGAAGTTCTACGCCTCGGTGCGCATAGACATACGTCGTATATCGCAAATAAAAGATGGAGACGAGGTGATAGGTAATCAAACCCGTGTGAAGGTTGTGAAGAACAAGGTAGCACCTCCTTTCCGTAAGGCCGAGTTTGACATCATGTTTGGTGTAGGAATCTCGAAGGCCGGAGAGATAATAGATATGGGTGTAGACAAAGGCATCATCAAAAAGAGTGGCTCATGGTTTAGCTACGGCGAGACCAAGTTGGGTCAAGGTCGTGACATGGCCAAGAAATGTATAGCCGATAATCCCGAGCTTGCCGATGAGCTTGAGGCCCTTATTATGGAGGCGTTGACTCGCCCCGCCGAGGCATAAGGGTTGTAGGTATAACGTATAGAAACGGTGTCGGTGTCTTGTTATACCGACACCGTTTTTGCGTAGTAGCGCATGTGCCAGAGAGTTATCTACTGAACTTTGTAACAACATTGTAACATTGCAGTAACGATATCGTAGTATTGTGACCGTAATTTTGTAGCGGTAAAAAAGAAGTTTCAGGTATAAGGTATGGTATTGTGGAAAGAGGAGTGTTTTCTCCAACCACAATACGATATTACCGAAGAGAAAAAGAGTAGAAAAAATGGTTTTATATATAGATGATAGGGTTCTTAAGTATTCGAATGGTTAAGAATAAAGTTTGTAGAAATGCAGCAAAGGCTGTCGCTTGAGATAAGTGACAGCCTTTTTTGTATCTTGTGGTGATAGGATACCTATCTTACCACAATCTTATGTGTAGATGTGTTGTTGTGTTGGGTTATAGTTACGACATATACGCCAGGGGCAGGAGCGGGGAGTTGCACACTTGTGTTGTGTGATGTGTGTGATGCAACTTGTGTGCCTGCTGTGCTGTAGAGGGTGATGTGAGCCTCGGCAGCGGAGGGGAGTGTGATGTGAATGCCACTATCGGCTGTGTAGCAAATAGGGCTTTGAGCGGTGTTTGTAGTGTTGATGCCGGCTATGAGGTCGGACTCGGTAGCATTGACAATAGAGCCGTTGTCCATGTTGATAATCATGGCTACAATCTTGACATTGCCCGGAGTGAGAATTGAAGAGGGCAAGTCGAGTGTGTAGGACGAAGTGTGCTCCTCGCCGGCAAGTAGTTGCTCGGGAACAGAGTTCTCAAAGCCTTGATAGCTGTCGTAAATGGCACGGGCTACGTGGTTGAAGGCAAAGTCGTATACTACAGAGGGTTTCTCCTCCCAACCGTTGAGTAGCGTACCCTTGCCCGAGTAGCCATTCTTTTGGTAATATCCATTCTGCCACACATTATTTTCGACAACTACAAAGGCCAATTGGTAATGTGCAACGTCGGTATCGATGGCCGAGCGCACGGTGGCGTCGAAGTTGACTTGGTCGCCCTCATAGACGATATTGCCGAGGAGAACCTCGACGGGTGTATAGTACTCCAACTCTTTCAAGAAGTAGGTTTCCATACCGCCGTGGTCGGTAACATATTGACTAACTCCGTCGATCTCAATCTCGGCCATCATGATAGATGTGTAGTGCTTGCGGTTGATCCAAGCCGAGGGGAAGCCATCAAAACCGAGGTCTTTGACGTAATCGTTGACGGCAATGGGGTCGTCGTAGTGGAGAGCCAATCCGATAAACTGCTCGGGGTATTTTTCTTGCAGGAGTTGCATAGCTACGATACCTGTGGGGCAGAATGTGCACCACATTGCGGTAGCCTCCTCGATGACAACATGTTGAGCCGGCTTGAAAACGAAAGCAACAGTGCTACACTCAATCTCGTCTTGGAGCACACCGTTGACGATAGCACCTACAGTGTATTGCACTGTGTCGCCATAGGCAACGGGAATGGTTGTGTCGAAAGTGTAGTTGAATGTCTCGTGTGTAGCAATATTGAGTTGAGAGAGTGTGTCGCTATAGAGTTGATTGTTGTAGCGGTAGTAGAGAGTGATGTCGGTGATGGGCTCGTTGCTGAATGATGTGATCGCAGCCGAGACACCGAGATTGTTGGTTCCAAAGATGTGTGTGCCTGTTGTTGCCTGGAAGTCGCAAATGCCACGATGACCTGTAACCGTGAGGTTATCGATACCTATAAATTCGCCTTGAGCACTGTTGTTGTGGAAGGCAATATAGATGCGTTGTCCGGCATAATCAGAAAGGTCGATTGTGTGGCTTACCCATTCGGTGAGGCTCTCCTCGTCGGTAGCGAAGATGGCGGGTTGTGTAAAGTCGGCAGGATTGTTGCCTGTGGTAGAAATGAGCACTTGATAGCTTGCTCCTACTTTGAGTTGATTTTTGATAGACTTGCCATCCCACGATAGGGTAGCCTCGTTGCCACGAATCCATATTCGGGGAGTAATGAGCCAGTCGTCGGAGGGTTTAAGTTCGACGCCTTCTATCTCCTTGTAACGGCAAGCCGATACGGCATAGTAGTTGCCTGTACCACTCTCTTTTTTGCGCGCCCAAGCCTCGCCTTGCTTTATACCACCTTGCACCATGGTGTAGTGCAAAGTTTGCTGGTCGAGATCGTGAGTGGTAAACTCGGCGGGTATGCCGTCGGTGAAGTCACAACTGAGATAGGTCATGATGTCTTGTTCCTGTGCAATTGCTGTGGTGCTGAATAGCATAGCAAGTAGGAGTAGAGCAGTAGTTAAAGTGCCTTTTTTCATATAATTAGGAATCGATAAAATGCGAAGCAGACAGCTATGTGAGGGCTATCTGCTTCGGCTATGTTGTAAAAAGCGGTTATTTTTTATAATTTGACAAACTTGCCACTAACTACCTTGTTGCCAATGGTAGCTTGGAAGATGTATACACCTCTTTGCAATTGAGCTACCGAAACTTCGGTGCAGTTGTCTTGTGTCAATACCAAGCAGCCATTGATGTTGTATATGTTGACAAGTGCATTGGCATTGAGGTAAAGAGTGCCGTTGGCGTAGAAGATGTTGTTCTTGTCGCTCACGGTGTTGCTCACGCCCGAGATAAGGTCGGCCTTGCTGTAACGATATATACCGCTCAAAGTGCCTTCGGCCCAAGGCTCGTCGTAGATAGCTACATATATATACTCGTCGTCGCTGACAATCTCGGTGGGAATCTCATATACTTTGATGGGATCCATACCCTCTTCTTCGTGCAAGTAGTAGGGGATACCGTCAGAAACGTCGGTCCAAGTTTGTCCCATATCGGGAGTGTAGAAGAAACCACCTGTTTGCAAGCCTACGATGATGTGGTTGTCGAAAGCGTGCATTGCACGAACGTTGTTGTCAATCATGCCTTCGGGGCGAGGCACGGCGTTCCAAGTAGATCCACCATCTTCGGTATATTCGAGGAAGGGAACTTGGTCGGTGTAGTTGTAGATTGAGCGACCGCACACGAGCTTGCCGTTGCAATTGGTTGTTACGCCCATGAAGTTGCTATCGTTGCGGAGGAGTTCCCAAGTGTAGTCTTCCTCGTTGAAGCGGTATACAAAGTACATGCTGAAAAGGAGCAAGCGGTCGTTGTTGATGTCCATCTTGTAGAACGAGTCAACATACTTCTCGCCACCATATTCGTACATGAGTGATTCGCGGTCGGTCATAACCCAAGTCTCGCCAAAGTCTTCGCTAAACAAAGCGCCGCCACCATTAAAGTCGGCAATGAAGAGCTTGTCTTTGTAGTAAGCGAGAGCGTATGCAAGGTCATTCTCGGCAGCTTTATCCTCGATATAGTCGTAGAGCATGTATGCGTAGTTGAGCAATTCCCAAGTTACGCCATTGTCTTTTGAGCGAGCGAGGTTGCAAAGTTCGCCCGAAGCGATGATGTAGTCGCCTGCTTGAATGATAGTACCATAGGCAAAGTCTTCAACATCGGCTTTGGTCCAAGTAGCGCCCTTATCTTCAGAGTAGTACAAACCACCCGAATAGTCGTATTGCAAGTCGGACATAATGAGGTTGCCATTGGGGGCTACAAAGACGTCGTAAGTAGCGGGAAGATGGCGAATTTGTTCCCATTTAGCAAAAGCTTGATTGGTTGTTGCTATAATGAGCATAGCAACTAAAAAGAAGTAGTTTTTCATCATAATATTGGTTTTTTAAGGTGTATTGCAAAAATATGAAATTTTTTATGCAAAAACAAATGGATGTTGTTAAATATTGTGTAAAAAACGACCGAGCTGTAACTAAAGCTCGGTCGTTAATATCGGATTATGATGATGAACTTACTTATCTACCTTGGGAGTTGTGGGCTTGGCGATGTTTTCGCGCATCGAAGTGTCGGCCTCGATGTTCTTCATCTTGTAGTAGTCCATGATACCCAAGTTGCCGTTGCGGAATGCCTCGGCCATTGCGCGGGGAACCTCGGCTTCAGCTTCGATAACTTTGGCTTTGGCCTCTTGAGCCTTGGCTTTCATTTCTTGTTCGAGAGCAATTGCCATGGCGCGACGCTCCTCGGCCTTGGCTTGAGCGATGTTCTTGTCGGCTTGCGCTTGGTCTATTTGCAATGTAGCTCCAATGTTCTTACCTATATCGATATCGGCGATGTCGATAGAGAGAATTTCAAAAGCAGTACCCGAGTCGAGACCCTTGCGCAACACGAGCTTAGAGATAGAGTCGGGGTTTTCGAGTACTTCTTTGTGTGAGATGCTCGAACCGATAGAAGATACAATACCTTCGCCAACACGAGCCAAGATAGTGTCTTCGCCGGCACCACCTACGAGTTGGCGGATGTTGGCACGCACGGTAACACGAGCTTTGGCAATGAGTTGGATACCATCCTTGGCTACAGCAGTAACGGGAGGAGTATCGATAACTTTGGGGTTAACTGACATTTGAACGGCTTCGTACACGTTACGACCGGCCAAGTCGATAGCCGATGCCATCTTGAAGTCGAGCTCGATGTTGGCCTTGGCAGCCGATACGAGAGCGTGAACAACGCGCTCGACGTGACCACCGGCGAGGTAGTGAGCCTCCAATTCGTCGCGGGTGATAGAGCTGAGACCTGCTTTGTGTGCCTCGATCATACCGCTAACGATGGCTTGGGGTGGCACCTTGCGGATGCGCATCAAGAAGAGTTGCAAGAGCGAAATATTAACGCCCGATACACGTGCCGAAAGCCAAAGAAGGAAGGGCACGAAGTAGAAGAACAGGGCTATCAGAATGATAACCGCCGCCAATAATAAAATGGTGATTACTTCCATGATGTTTTGTTTTTTATGATATTATAGATTGTTTTGTGTATATTGGTTACTCTTTGGGCTCGACATAAATAGCATGGCCATCAATGCCGGTGACTACGATAGCTACACCCTCGTCGATAAACTCGAAAGAACGAGCATCGGTGATGGTGTTGCCAATGCGTACACGACCCATGGGGTTGAATCGCGAGAGTGTTATACCCTCGTCGCCTATACGTATGGCGTTGCTCACTTGTGAGGGAGCGGTAGAGTCGATATTGGTGTGAAGCGACATCTTGTCGAGTGTGCGCGAGCGCATGAAGTACCAAATGATAAACACGGATAACAACAGTGCCGCTACCAGCGTGATGTAGCCCACAGTGGTGCTTATGTGTGCAAAGGCGTAGTAGATGCCAACACTATAGAATACAATAGAAAATAGCGCTGCAACGGTGACTCCCGGTAGGAAGAATAGCTCGAGCACCAGCAAGAAGATGGCGAGAGCAATGAGAACTACGATGATGATAGTGTTGAGAATCATGGTATGAGAGAGGTGGTTATTGTATGTCGATACCCAGATAGTTGAGCTCGGCGCGACGGGCACGATTTTCGTATGTCATGGGCGAGTCGGTGCAATCGAGTATCTCTTGTTCGAGTTGTAATATGGTGTTGCTCAGCGAGGCCTTTTGCGAGGCGTTGGCTTGAGCATATTCTTTGCGGAGCTTGTTGAGTTGAGCATTGCGCTGGTCTATTTTGTGTTGCAAAGAGCGTGCTTGGTTGTAGTATCGCAAGGCATCGGGGTTCTCGAAGTCGGACGAGTGGGTGTAGATGATGCCATCGCATAGGACAAAGTGGAACTCTTGTATGCGCAACTCGCTTTCGTCGGGTTCGATAGAGGCAATGGCGTTGATGTAGGTCGAGTAGTCGGCGTCTTCGACCCAGGTGTCGGCAATGGAGCTGAGCTGAGCCAATTGAGGCAACTTCTCGTTGTCGTTGCTATATACCTTCTTGGTGTCGTTGGGGATGAAGATGTATAGCGAGAGCTTGCCGGGGATGTGGTTGCGGTCGGTGATGAACCAGCCTATGCCCAAATTCTCGTCGATAGCCATCATGAAGTCGTTGTCGAATGAGTTGAAGGGCATGCCGAGGTTTTGAGGAAGCATAAAGTCGCCACGCTCGGAGTTGAACATGGTGACGTATATGTCGTACCCGCCCAAGCTCGAAGCGCCATCTTGTGCAAAATATAGCGTCTGTCCGTCGTTGAGCAGATAGGGGTAGTTTTGGTTGTCGGCGGTATTGATGTTTTGAGATAGTGAGTGCGGAGCACCCCAATCTTCGCCCAATAGGTAGTTTGACTCGCAGAGGTCGTAGTTGTCGTTGAGCTTATGACCCATATATAGCACGTCGCCACGTTGAGGCAAGTAGGCAATGACGTTACTATCGACGCGCAATGCCTCGGGCAAGGCATTGTAGCCAAGCAAGCGACCTGCTTCGGGCGATAGGCGGTAGTGCTTGATGAAGTCGAGAGAGTCGATAGCCAAGCTGTCGATGACTTGCACACGCTCGACGCCACGCATCATTTTCTGTCCCATCTTGGCCGATGCAATGCGGTCGTTGATGCCTTCGATGGGCTCTTTCTTCTCTTTTTGCATAAAGGCAATGTATGCGTTGTAGGCATCGATGGCTTCGTCGAAACGGTAGGTTGTAGCATACAACTCGCCGAGGTAGTAGTGCGACATGGCAACCTTGCGCTCGATACCAATTTTGAGGTATTTGATAGCGTCGTCGTATTGTTGCATGTGGTATAGACACACACCATACCAATGGTTGATAGAGCCGTTTTTGGGTTTCTTCTTCAGCTCGGCTTTGAACGTGGGAGCAGCCTCGGCATATTTCTCGGCTTTGAAGAGTTCGCGAGCCTCGTCGAGCGTGTAAATCTCGGCCAAGGCATTGTTGCAACAGGCGAGGGCTGCAATACTTGCTATGATGGAGTATATAAATGTGCGCATAGGATGTAACTTTAGCTAATCTATCACTTACAAAGATAGTGAGAGTTTTTGGTAAAAGCTACCTCTTATAACGAATTTTAGGAAATAATTGAGGGTAGAAATTCTTTTTCGAAGCTGCGCAACTCCTGAGGTGATGCAAATGCGCTGCGTGAGAGGTAGAAATAGGTGTTCTTGCCGGTGAAGATATAGAAGGCTTTGGGGGCGAGCTCGACGCGTTGTACATTGCTCCAAATGAGTATGTTGTGCTGTTTCTCGTTGTAGATGCAGTCGATGCCTTGGTGGGTGATGATGGCACTCTTCTCGACTACTGAATAGAAAGCCTCGGGTCGCAAAGCATAGTGATAGTAGAAGATAAAAAGTACCAATGGCAGAATGATGAAGATGAACATGAGCAAAACGATGCCAAAACGCAGGTCGTAGCATGTGGCGCCAATGAGCAGTGTGAGTGCGAGGATGGTGAGACTGAGCCAGCGCAACAGGAGGCGACGTACTATGACAGCGAAGTAGCGCGACGAGTCGACGCGAAACGGAAGGGTCTCGAATAGGACTTGCTGTGTGTTCATTATCGGGTAGAACAAATCCAGATACCTGTGACGGGAAGTAATGCCTGAGCTGTGATGTCGTTGAGGCGAAGCTGGGCTTGTTGCATGGTGTCGTAGCCTTCGATGTAAAGGCGGTAACGGCCGTTGCTCTCGAAGATGTTGATGTGCTCATTTACGCCCATAGAGGCAAATTCGGCAATTTGCTTCTCGGCCAGGTTGCGGGTGGGTAATGAGCCTATAACCAATATGTAGCGTGGGGTCTCGTGAGTCGAGGTTTCTACCACAGGAAGAGGGTCGGGTGTGGTGTAGTTGTCGCTATGGGCCATCTCATCGGTGATGGTCTCGGCTACAGCTTCGTCGGCTATATCGATTGTTGTGTCGGCAATGGGAGCAACTTCTTGCTTGCACAACAACTCCGAGGCTACCAGGCCGGCATAGTCGTTGGTGGGTTGGAAATTGTCGACGGGTGTCGATATAAAGAGCATGAGAATGACGATGGCAGCAACCGAGGCAATGGCACGAGCTGTGCGACGATACCATGTAATCTTGACGGGTTGTTGTGTTGTAGTCTCCACGCGCTCATCTTCGGCCTCGAAGGGCAGGATGTCGGCAAGCAGAGGCATGTCGAGCTCGGGGAGTATTGCCAGACTCTTGTTGACGATAACCGATGCAGACTCGTTGAAGATGATGGCACCGTTTTCTTGTCGAGAGAAAGAACCTATGTTGTCGAGCACAACACTACCACCTTGTTGCAGGGTAGAGAGCCACTGTGATACTTGCTCACCGATGATAGTCATTGCTTCGTCGTAGCTACATTGCTCGGCTTTCATAACCGAGTGGGCCAAGAGCGCATCGTTGTGAGCCAATAGGGGGTTGAAACAGAGCCAACGACGAGGAGGCGCAATGGCGCTACCGGCCTCGAATGTGGCGTGACTGTGTTGCACAACAAGTGCGCCCAATCCCGGCACGACAACGCAATCGTGCTGAGTGAGCAAGTACTCGATATGTAACGACAGTATATTCATCAGTACAAAGGTAGAGGTAAAAGCGCAAGTATGCAAGTAAAAATTACAAAAAATGTCACTTTGTAATCTCGTTAATAAGGTTGTCGCATGTAGAGGGATTGTAGCCCAACTCACGGGCACGCTCTACATCGCGCACGGCGTCGGCATACTCGTAGCGTGCTATCTTGCTGTATGCTCGCAAGATGTATACGAAAGGATCGTTGGGCGATAGTTCCATGGCGCGTGCTATGTCTTTGTCGGCTTCCAATGTCTTGCCCCACAATATATATGTCTCGGCACGACCTATGTAGAGGTCGGCTACAGTTTCGTTTTCGCGTATGACCTGATTGTACATTTCGACAGCCTCGTTGTAGTAGCCTTGAGCCTTGAAGAATGTGGCAAATCCCATGCGAGCTTTGCTGCTGTTGGGGTTGTTGCGGAGCATATATTCGAGGTCTTTGCGCGAGGCTACGGTGTCGCCCTTCTGCATGTAAATGAGAGCTCGGTTGTATAGTGCATCTTCGTCGCTATCGTCGAGGATGATGAGGTGACTATAATCGGCGCAAGCCAAGTCGAGGCTGTCCATCTCGGCATATAGAGCCGCACGATTGCGTAGCAGGGTGGTAGAGCGTGGTGTCATAAAGAGCGCCATCGAGTAGGTGTCGAGTGCCTCCCGGTACTTGCCACAGTAGCGTTGCACAGTGCCCAGATTGGATAGCAGGAGCGAGTTCTGAGCATTGGCCGGCTCGGCACGCAGTGCGTTGAGCAGGGCACTCTCGGCTTTGAGCCAATTGCCTTGTTCGATGTATATATCGGCGCTATCGACCCATTGGAAGTAGTTGTCGGCCTGAGCAGTCGACACAATGAGGCATAGGATGAATGTTGCTATAAGGTGTTTCATAGTGCGAAGATAGCACAAAACCGCACAGTGTGGTGCGGTTTTGACATTATTTAATTGTAGAGAGGGGTGTTGCGAGGTGGTGTTATGAAGGCATTGCACCGGGAAAGCCCATGGGTTGCATCTTGTAGCCAAGGCGTTCGAGTTCGAGAGCAGCACCGATGCGGTACATGGCACGGCAAGCTCTCACAAAGATGTGGAAAGCCATGGGGCTTTGAGGCTCTACCTCCTCGTGGCGAATGAGGTCGACAGTGAGTTCGCCACAACGACGAGCCATATCCTCGATATTGCGAGCAGCCTCGTCGGTGAGCGGAAGTCCAAGGATGTTGGCAACGATGTGCTCGTCCATATCGTCAAATCCGCGCGGGCCGTAAAGTTCCTTGTATGAGATAGAAGCAGTGCGAGTCCAATCGGTGTCCCAGCCATTGGCAATGGCCATGCCCATGTAGGCAGCCCATGCAACCGATACGGTGGGGTAGTCGCGCACTTGTTCGATAGCGTCGGCCAGGTATTCGGGGCCGAGCACTTGCCATAGGCCATCGATATCTTCCGACGAGGGCATTACACCCTCTAACTTGTTGTATGAGCGACACAAACGCACCAACTTGTCGATGAGTGCCAACTCAAAATTATCTAAATATTCGGTATGTTCCATAGTGAAAAAATTATCAGGTCGCAAAAATAGTCATTTTTCTTGATAATACCATGTGTTGAGGTGTGAAGCCTTGTTGATAAAAGGCAAAATATTAATGTGTGGTGCGACTTGCGCGGTAGAATAAATATTGCTACTTTTGCATAACAATAATAACCGTAATATGATGAAAAAATTAAAGTACTTCGCTATTGTCGTGGCTTGCTGTATGGCTGTAATGTCGTGTGTGTTACCATCAGACGAGCCGGAATTTAAGCCGTCGCAAGATGCCAAACATACATCGCTTGTATATATGATGGCCGATAACAATTTGGGATATGTCTATCATTTTGATGATAGTAATATCTATGATATGTGCCGGGCATTGATCGACAAGAATGTAAATGGCCGTTTGATGATAATGCTGTCGCAAAAAAACTCGTCGCCGAAACTATTGGAGATACTAACCAATGAGAATGGAGAGTGTAGTATAGATACCTTGAAGGTGTATGATGGATGCCTCACGACCGACACAGCCACGCTGGGACAGGTGATACGTGATGTGCGTGAAATATCGCCTACCGATAGCCATGGCCTTATCGTGTGGACACACGCCAATGGCTGGTTGCCTCAATATTATTTCTATAAAGCGCCTGCCAAAGCACCCAGCTCGATAGGTCTGGAAGGTACTGAGCAGAGAACGATGGACTTGGATATGTTTGCCAAGACGTTGCAACCCTATCATTTCGATTATATCATTTTTGATGCGTGCTTGATGGCTTGTGTCGAGGTAGCGTATGAGTTGCGTAACGTGTGTGACTATATCGTAGCAACACCTACCGAGACGATGGGTGCAGGATTTCCTTATTACGACATCGTGCCTATGATTTTTGCCGATACGATAGACTATGTGGGGATAGCCAAGGCGTATGAAAAGAAGTATATTAAGCCGGCAGGAGAACAGGGCTCAATAACCCTTATAGAAACGAAATATCTCGACGAGCTGGCAGATGTGTGTAAGCAGATAGTAACCGGTAGAGATGCTGATATAGCAGCGATAAGAAAAACCGCTTTGCAAGCCTACGACCGCAAAACACCGCATCTATATTACGACTTGGACCATTATATGATGCAACTCGCCGATGAAAACCAATATGCCTTGTTGCAAGAAGCTCTCAATAAGGTAGTGCCTTACAAGGCTGCAAGCAGTACGTTCTTGGGTATATCCATCTGGCACTATAGCGGATTGAGTAGTTATATACCCGGCGTGGTAAATGATAAGGTCGTGATAAATTACTACCGCTCCTTGCAGTGGTATGATAGTGTGTATAGAAACCGATAGAAACAAGAATAGAATATGGCAAAACATAGCCGAGAAGAAAAACTTGCAGCCTTTGGTCGCTTGCTCGACGTGCTCGACGAGTTGCGCGAGAAGTGTCCCTGGGATCGTAAGCAAACCAATGAGAGCTTGCGTCCCAATACGATAGAGGAGACTTACGAGTTGTGCGAAGCAATAATCAATTGTGACAACGAATCCATCAAGAAAGAGCTGGGCGATGTGTTGTTGCACGTAGTATTCTACTCGAAGATAGGCGAGGAGCAAGGCTTGTATGATGTAGCCGAGGTGTGCAACGCCTTGTGCGATAAGTTGATATTCCGTCATCCTCATGTTTTTGGCGATGTGAGTGTCGATGGCTCGCGCCAGGTAGAGCAAAATTGGGAGCAGATAAAACTGAAAGAGAAAGGCGGCAACAAGACTGTGTTGGCCGGTGTTCCTTCGGGCTTGCCGGCACTTGTGAAGGCCTTCAGAATACAAGAGAAAGCCTGCAATGTGGGCTTTGACTGGGAGCACCCCGAACAAGTGTGGGACAAGGTGCGCGAGGAGTTTGACGAGTTGCAACGCGAAATAGCACAAGGCAATGCCGACGGTATGGAGGCCGAAATGGGCGACTTTATCTTCAGCCTTGTCAATGCGGCTCGATTGTATAAAATCAATCCTGAAAATACCCTGGAGCGTACCAATCAGAAGTTTATACGTCGATTTAACTATGTAGAACAAGGCGCCCGCGAGCAAGGAAGAAGTCTCAAAGAGATGACTTTGGCCGAGATGGATGTGTTGTGGGATGAAGCCAAGTCGCAAGGATTGTAATCGCCTATGAAGGTATGTATAGCCGAGAAACCCAGCGTAGCCAAGGATATAGCCGACATCTTGGGCGCACGCACGCGTCGCGATGGTTATTACGAAGGTAATGACTACTGCGTGACCTGGGTGTATGGTCACTTGTGCGAACTGAAAGAGCCTCACGAGTATGACGAGCGCTGGAAGCGTTGGTCGCTCGGGTCGTTGCCCATGATACCGCAGCGATTTGGTATAAAGCTCAAAGAAGACAAGGGTGTAGAGAAACAATTTAAAGTGATAGAGGGGCTTATCTCGCAAGCCGACATGGTGATAAACTGTGGTGATGCCGGCCAGGAGGGTGAGTTGATACAGCGCTGGGTGATGCAAAAAGCGGGGTGTAAGTGCCCTGTGATGCGGTTGTGGATATCGTCGCTCACCGAGGAGTCGATACGCGAGGGTTTTGCCAATCTCAAGCCCCAGGATGAGTTTAACAGACTCTATCTGGCGGGATTGACACGTGCCATAGGCGACTGGTTGCTGGGCATGAATGCTACACGGTTGTATACGTTGCGCTATGGACGCGACCGCCAAGTGTTGTCGATAGGTCGAGTGCAGACACCTACGCTGGCACTTATTGTCAACAGGCAGTTGGAGATAGAAAACTTTGTGCCACAGCCCTATTGGGAGTTGAAAACCGTATATCGCGATACTACCTTCTCGGTAACAAAAGGTAAGTATGATAGTGTAGAAGAGGGTCAAAAAGCCCTTGAAACTATTGTAGGCAAGCCGTTTACTGTAACCGATGTAACGACCAAGAACGGCAAAGAGTCGGCGCCTCGCTTGTTTGACCTTACGAGCTTGCAGGTAGAGTGTAATAAGAAATTTTCGTTCTCGGCCGACGAGACATTGCAACTGATACAGAGCTTGTATGAGAAGAAGGTGACAACCTATCCTCGTGTAGATACCACCTATCTTAGTGACGATATTTATCCCAAAGTAAAAGGTATATTGGGTGCATTGCATCAATATGAGGCGCTTGTGTCGCCCCTGTTGAAGCAAGATAAACTGCCCAAGAGCAAAAAGGTATTTGACAACAGTAAGGTGACCGATCACCATGCTATTATACCCACCAACGTGAAGGCCAATAACCTCACCGACCGTGAGCGCCAAGTGTATGACCTCGTAGTGCGTCGTTTTATTGCCGCATTCTATCCCGAGTGCCAGGTAGCCAATACCACCGTGATGGCAAGTGTGGAGGATGTGGAGTTTAAGGTGACAGGTCGTCAAATTCTTGTACCCGGATGGCGAGTAGTATTTGGCAAAGAGGATGTAGGAGAGGAGAGTAATGAAGGACAAATCCTGCCCGAGTTTGCCGTGGGAGAGAGTGGGCCTCATGAGCCTGCGCTTACCGAGAAGCAGACACAACCCCCTAAGCCCTATACAGAAGCTACCTTGTTGCGCGCCATGGAGACCGCCGGCAAGAGTGTCGACGACGAGATACTGCGAGATGCGTTGAAGGAAAACGGTATAGGTCGCCCTTCGACCCGTGCGGCAATTATAGAGATATTGTTCAAGCGACGTTATATACGCAAGGAACGCAAGAGTCTTATTGCGACGGCTACAGGTGTGGAACTGATACAAACCATACGCAACGAGTTGCTCAAGTCGGTGGAACTTACCGGACAGTGGGAGAACAAGTTGCGCCGTATAGAACGGAGTGAGTATGAGCCTGCCAACTTCCTCGACGAACTGAAGTTGATGGTGAACTCGATAGTGAAAGATGTGCTCAGCGACAATACCGGTTCGGTAGCTTCGACACCTCAGGAAGAGGAAGTGAAGAAGAGTCGCAAAAAGAGCGCCTCGGAGACGGGTGAAAAGAAACCTCGTAAGCCTCGCGAAAGGAAAAAAGCAGAGCCCAAGCAGGCTGCACCGGCCACTGTAACTTGCCCTAAGTGTGGCAAGGGAGTGGTGATAAAGGGTCGCTCGGCCTATGGATGCAGTGCCTGGCAGGCGGGTTGCGACTTCCGCCTATCGTTTGAAGCATACGGCAGCGAGCTCACACCCGAGCAGTTGCAGCAGATTGTAGACAAAATGAAATAGAGAGCTATATGAGTGAAGTGAGAGAGGAGTGGTTTCCGCTGGTAGATGAGGCCGGCAATGTGGTGGGCAAGGCTACGCGCCGTGAGTGCCACAGTGGCAGTATGTTGTTGCATCCGGTGGTACACTTGCACATATTCGATACAAAGGGTCGGTTGTACTTGCAACGTCGCTCGATGAACAAAGATATACAGCCCGGCAAGTGGGATACCGCAGTGGGCGGACACGTAGACTATGGCGAGACAATAAATGAGGCTCTGCGTCGCGAGGTGCGCGAGGAGCTGGGTATTGTCGACTTTGAGCCCGTGCACAACTTTACCTATCACTTCCGATCGCGCATCGAGCGCGAGTTGGTCTATTCGTATCGTACTGTATATGAGGGACCGATAAAGGTAGACCCTGTGGAGATAGACGAGGGTAGATACTGGGAGATAGCCGACGTGTTGTCGCACATAGGCAAGGGTGTGTTTACGCCCAACTTTGAAGACGAGTTTGAGAAACTCTTGCCTCTATTGCGAAAAGATTAAATATTTTTCATAAAGTTTTGACTAAATAAAAGCAGCACGTGTGCCTATAGCGGTATCAATGTCAATTTATTTTCTTACTTTTGCAACATGATAACACCTATAATATCTGCCGAAAAGATAGAGCAGTTGCGTGAGGCAATCTTGCTCCACAATAATATTGTCATAACCAGCCACGTATCGCCCGATGGTGATGCGATAGGTTCGTCGTTGGGATTGTATCATTACCTACGCAAGCTCAACAAGCAAGTGACTGTGGTGTTGCCCGATATGGTTCCCCGCAACTTGCATTTTCTCTCGGGTATGCGTTATGTAGTATACTACACCCAACAGCCCGAGAAGGCTGTAGATGCTATTGCCAAGGCCGATATGATATTCAGCCTCGACTACAATGCGTTGCACCGCATCGATAAGTTGTCGAGCCATGTATCGGAGTCGAAAGCCTATAAGGTGCTTATAGACCATCACTTAGACCCCGAGCCATTTTGCGACATCACGATTTCGCATCCCGAGATATCGTCGACATGCGAGTTGATATTCCGTGTGATATGGCAGATGGGCCACTATCGCATGATGGGTCGTAGTACAGCCGAGGCTATCTATACCGGTATGATGACCGATACAGGCAACTTTACCTACAACTCCAATCAGCCCGAGATATACAGCATCATATCGCAACTTGTAAAGAAACATATAGATAAAGACCAAATCTATAATCTTGCATGCAACACGCAGACTGCCAATAAGTTGTTGCTCAATAGCTATGCAATATGCAATAAGATGGAACTCTTTCCCGAGTATGGTGCAGCGATGATATCTCTCACCCGCGAGGAGATGACAAGTTATAATTTCCAAAAGGGCGATTGCGATGGGTTGGTCAATGTGCCATTGAGTATCAAGGGTATATACTTCTCGGTATTTATACGTGAAGATAGAGAGTATATAAAAATATCATTGCGCTCGCAAGGCGACTTTGCCGTGAATACGATAGCCGCCGAACACTTTGGCGGTGGCGGTCATAAGAATGCTGCCGGCGGTGAGTTTTACGGAACGTTGGATGAGGCTATAGCCAAGTTTCGCGAGGTGTTGCCCATGTATTGTGAGAAGAATATAAACGAATAATATAAAGATAAAAAACGATGAAAATAGGAAGAATATTTGCCATCTTGTGCAGTGTGGTTGCACTTGCCATGTGCAGTGTAGTGATGACCTCGTGCGACGAGCAAAAATCGTATGCCGAGTTGCTTGATGAGGAGAATGCTGCCGTAGATAAATTTCTAAAGACACAGACCGTTGTAAAAACGATACCAGCCGATACCGTGTTTGAGGTGGGCCCCGATGCGCCTTACTATCAGCTCGATGAGGATGGCTATGTGTATATGCAAGTGTTGATGACCGGAGATGAGGGCAAGGCCAAGTATAATGAATTGATATTCTTCCGTTACTCGCGCATCAATCTCCTTACGTGGGCAAGTGGCGGCGATCAAGAGCCCACAGGAAATGACAATGATTTGAGTGCGGCCTATTCGTTTAACTTCTCGAATACCGAGTTGGACTCGTCGTCGCAATATGGTACCGGTGTGCAAATGCCGTTGAACTACCTCCAAATGCCTTGTAAGGTGAACTTGGTAGTGAAGTCGAAAGCCGGCTCGCTCAATGACCTTACATCGGTAACACCTTATCTTTATACAATACGTTATCTAAGCTCAAAAATATAGAATTATGTCACTTATCAAATCTATTTCAGGTATACGCGGCACGATAGGTGGTGCGGTAGGCGAAGGTCTCAACCCGCTCGATATCGTGAAGTTTACCGCTGCCTATGCTGCATTTATACGCAAAAACAATAAGTTGGATAGCAACAAGATTGTAGTAGGTCGCGATGCGCGCATCTCGGGCGAAATGGTTATGCACACTGTTGTGGGCACACTCATGGGCATGGGCTGGGATGTAGTATACATAGGCTTGGCTACTACCCCCACTACCGAGATTGCTGTTACCGGCGAGGGTGCATGTGGTGGTATCATACTCACAGCAAGTCACAACCCCAAGCAATGGAATGCCTTGAAGTTGCTCAACGAGAAGGGCGAGTTCCTCAATGCTGCCGAGGGCGAAGAGGTGCTCCGCATAGCAGAGGCCGAAGATTTTACATTTGCCGATGTAGATCACTTGGGCACACTTATCAATGTAGATGACTATAACGAACGACATATAGCACAAGTGCTGGCACTTGCTCTTGTAGACAAGGCTGCTATCGAGGCTGCCAACTTTACTGTGGCTATAGATTGTGTAAACTCGGTAGGTGGTGTGGTAATACCCCAATTGTTGCGTGCATTGGGTGTGAAAAACATCGTAGAGCTCAACTGTGAGGCAACAGGTCATTTTGCCCACAATCCCGAGCCTATACCTGCCAACCTCACTGAGATAGCCGACGTGATGCGTCAAGGCAAGGCCGATGTGGGCTTTGTTGTAGACCCCGACGTAGACCGCTTGGCCATCATCTGCGAGAATGGCGAAATGTTTGTCGAGGAGTATACACTTGTAGCCGTGGCCGACTATGTGTTGCGCCATACACCCGGCAATACAGTGTCGAACTTGAGTTCGTCACGCGCCTTGCGCGATGTTACCCGCAAGTATGGTTGCGAGTATAATGCCGCTGCGGTAGGCGAGGTGAATGTTGTAGAGAAGATGAAGGCAACCAATGCCATCATAGGTGGTGAGGGTAATGGTGGTGTAATCTACCCCGAGAGTCACTATGGTCGTGATGCGTTGGTGGGTATTGCCTTGTTCTTGTCGCACCTTGCACACGAGAAGAAGAGCGTGAGCGAGTTGAAGGCTACTTATCCCCCCTACAGCATTACCAAGCAAAAGATAGAACTTACCCCCGAAATAGATGTAGATGCCTTGCTCGTGGCAGTGAAAGAGAAATATGCCGGCGAGGAAATCAACGACATCGATGGTGTGAAGATAGACTTTGCCGATAGCTGGGTACACTTGCGCAAGTCGAATACCGAGCCTATCATACGCGTATATGCCGAGGCACATAACGAAGAGGCTGCCGAGGCTGTAGCCGCCGGTGTAATGGAAGTGATAAAGACAATGATATAATATGTGTGAGTCGATGTAGAGTCGACAGCAATAAACTATAGAAGGGGCTGTATCGTGTAACGTTGCGATGCAGCCCCTATTGATTGTGATAGAAAATAGGGTGAAGAAAATAGGGTGGTGAATGGGTAATAAAAAGAGCGATAATATTGCAAAGCTCGAAAATAAAGTGTAATTTTGCACCGCTCAACGAGCAACGGGGCGTAGCGCAGTCCGGTAGCGCACCTGGTTTGGGACCAGGGGGTCGCAGGTTCGAATCCTGTCACCCCGACACAAAAAGACCGACAATCGCAAAAAGTGGTTGTCGGTCTTTTTCTATTTTAAGAAATAATGTGTTGGATGTGTTGCGAATATATTGTATCTTCGCATATTGTTGTAACATTATAAAAATAAAGATATGAGAAATATATTGTATATAGTGGCAACCCTTGTCGTGATGGTGGGTTGCAACGGAAATAGAGGCGGAAATGTGGCGGTAGAGGCTGTAGATAGTATAGCTACCGATACGATAGTGCCCGACGATCGCGGTTATATAGTAGCGGTGGGCGATATGGCTCCCGACTTTACTGCCCGTGTAGCAGGAGGCGATGAGGTGATAAGCCTCTCGGACTATAGAGGCAAGCGTGTAGTTATGTTGCAATTTACTGCCTCGTGGTGTGGTGTGTGTCGCCGCGAAATGCCCGAGATAGAGAGTCAAATATGGAAACATCATAAAGATAATGAACACTTTGCACTTGTGGGAATAGATCGCGAGGAGCCCGATAGCACGGTAATGGCTTTTGCCGAAAAAACGGGAGTGACCTATCCGATAGTGCTCGATGAAACAGGCGAAATATTCTGTAGCTATGCCCATCGTTTGGCGGGTATCACACGCAATGTAATCGTTGATACCGATGGTCGCATAGTGATGATGACACGTCTGTATGATGAAGAGGAGTTTGCCCGAATGACGCAGGTGATAGATAGCTTGTTGGATGTAGCCTCGCGCCGATAACCCCTAAAAAGAGTAACCATGTCGAAAGAATTGCTTATAGAGTATAAGGGCGCCGAAGTGTTGCGCGAAGACCTGCCTGTGCTGAAGGATGTAAATTTTGAATTGCATGCCGGAGAGTATGTATACCTGATAGGTAGGGTGGGTAGTGGCAAGAGTAGCCTGCTGAAGACCATGTATGCCGACCTCACGGTAACGGCCGATTGTGCCGAAGTGTTGGGCTACGATATGACCTCGATACGTGAGCGTGACGTGCCCTACTTGCGTCGTCAATTGGGTATCGTGTTTCAAGATTTTCAATTGCTCACCGATCGTACAGTGCGTGAGAACCTCGACTTTGTATTGCGTGCAACAGGTTGGAAGCGAGCCGACGAAATGGAGGCCCGTGTCGAGGAGGTGCTCACACAGGTGGGCATGTTGAAGAAGGCCTACCGCATGCCCCACGAGTTGTCGGGAGGCGAGCAGCAACGCATTGCAATAGCGCGCGCCTTGCTCAACAAGCCACAGATTATACTTGCCGACGAGCCCACAGGCAACCTTGACCCGCAGACCGGTCGTCAGATTGTAGACCTCTTGTATCGAATATCGAAAGAGGGCACTGCGGTGGTAATGTCGACACATAACTTGTCGTTTTGCGATGACTATCCCGGTCGTATATACCGTTGTGAGAATCATCGTCTGGAAGAGTTGTAAAATAGCTCCCATGTGGAGAAAAAGAGGTATATAGATATGAAAGTACTGAAATTTGGCGGTACATCGGTAGGAAGTGCCGAGCGCATGAAGTCGGTGGCACGTATAGTGTGCGACGGCGAGCGCAAGATAGTAGTGTTGTCGGCCATGGCCGGAACAACCAATACACTTGTAGAGATATGCGACTATCTGTATAAGAAAAATGGCGATGGCGCACGCGAGACGATAGCAGCCCTCGAACGCAAATATTGGCTTGTGATAGAGGAACTGTATGTTGCCGAAGAGTATAAAAAAGCGGCTCGTGAAGCAGTGCGTGCCTGTGTAATGAACATGCGTGCGTGCATCAAAGACTACTTCTCGATGTATGAGGAGAAGGAGATATTGGCACAAGGCGAGTTGATGTCGACAGCCATGATGCACCTCTATATGAAGGAGCAGGGCGTAAAGTCGGCACTGTTGCCGGCACTCGACTACATGCGCACCAATAAGAGCAGTGAGCCCGATATGACCTATATACGTGCCCATCTGAATGCCATGCTCGACGAAATGCCCGATATAGATGTATACATTACCCAAGGCTATATATGTCGCAATGCGTATGGCGAGGTAGATAACTTGCAACGAGGCGGTAGTGACTACTCGGCCTCGCTTGTAGGTGCAGCAATAGGAGCCGATGAGATACAGATATGGACCGATATAGATGGCATGCACAACAACGACCCGCGTTTTGTAGAGAATACGCGTCCGGTGCGTAGCTTGCACTTTGAGGAGGCTGCCGAGTTGGGCTATTTTGGTGCCAAAATTCTGCATCCTACCTGTATACAGCCGGCCAAGCAAAACAACATACCTGTGCGCTTGTTGAATACCCTTGAGCCGGATGCCCCCGGTACATTTATCTCGAACTATCCCGATGTACAGGGAGTAGGAGCTATAAAGGCCGTAGCTGCCAAGGATAATATTACTGCGATAAAGATAAAATCGGGTCGTAAGCTCTTGGCACATGGTTTCTTGCGCAAGGTCTTTGAGACATTTGAGACCTATCATACTACTATCGACATGGTGACAACCTCGGAGGTGGGTGTGTCGGTAACGATAGATAATACTCGACATCTGCCCGAGATACTCGACGACTTGCGCCAGTATGGCACGGTGATGGTAGATGAAAATATGGTAATCGTGTGTGTAGTGGGCGACCTTGAGTGGCAAAATGCCGGACTCGAATCGCGAGCTTTGTCGGCGTTGAAAGATATACCCGTGCGCATGGTTTCGTATGGTGGTAGCAACTACAATATATCGTTCTTGGTGCGCCAGGAAGATAAGATTGCGGCCCTGCGTGCTTTGAGTGCCGAACTCTTTAACAAGTAGTATACAACCCAAGTATAGAAATAGAGAGGTATGAGCTCGTTCCCGATAGAAGCCTTTGGCGGTGTGTCTACTCCGTTTTATTACTACGACATGCCCTTGTTGCGTAGCACGCTTGCCACGGTGTGTGCATGTAGGCCCCCCGGTAGTGTAGTACACTATGCTCTCAAGGCAAACAGCAATGCCCAATTGTTGAAGCTCATATCGCAAAGCGGACTTGGTGCCGATTGTGTGAGTGGTGGTGAGATAGAGGCTGCAGTTGCATGTGGATTTGCACCCGACAAGATAGTCTACTCGGGAGTAGGTAAGACCGATGCCGAGATACGACTTGCCCTGTCGTTGGCGATAGCGTGTATCAATGTGGAGTCGGTTGCCGAGCTTGAGGTGATAGATGCCATAGCATCGGAGTGTGGCGTGGTAGCACCTGTGGCTATACGTGTCAATCCGCACATAGATGCTCACACGCATCATTATATAACTACGGGATTGAGCGAGAATAAGTTTGGTATAGATATATCGCAACTGCATGCTGTAGTAGACCGCGTGTTGAACATGAAGCATGTGCGCTTGCGTGGCTTGCATTTTCATATAGGTTCGCAAATAACTACCCTGCAACCCTATGAGGCGTTGTGCGAGGTGGTAAACCGATTGCAAGATGAAATGGAGCTGCGTGGCGTTAAGATGGACTATATAAACGTAGGCGGAGGATTGGGCGTAGACTATGAGTACCCCGACGAGCATCCGATACCCGATTTTGCATCCTATTTTGGTACTTTTGCACGCTTGTTGCAACTGCGCGAAGGGCAGGCTCTGCACTTTGAGCCGGGTCGCTCGATAGTGTGTCAATGTGGTACGCTCATATCGCGCGTACTATATATAAAGGAGGGCTTGCACAAGCGGTTTGCCATTGTCGATGCCGGCATGACCGACTTGATGCGTCCGGCGCTCTATCAGGCCTCGCACAAGATAGAAAACCTCACATCGCAGGGTGCGTTGTGCAAGTATGATGTAGTGGGGCCCATCTGTGAGTCGAGCGATAGTTTTGGCCATGATGTGGCATTAAACGAGGCACAACGAGGCGATTTTATAGCGATACGTTCGGCAGGAGCCTATGGCGAATCTATGGCAAGTCGCTACAATTCGCGCCAATTGCCGGGAATAATGCTCGGTGAGTAGTGCTTATGATAGAAATAGTGAAATTATCGATGGTTGTACAAATGGCTGATACAGTGTGTATTGGCCATTTTTGTTGAGAAGGGGTGAAAAAATATATAGTTAAAATATGTAAAAGTGCTTGACAAATCAAAAAATGGCTATATATTTGCATCGAAAACAAAAATAGAATAATTCTAAAAATGGACGGATTAAAAAATATGGTAAAGGAGCGACTTGAGTTGCACGGCATCAAACCCTCGATGCAACGCATGGCAGTGATGGAGTACTTGATGACCCATCGCACGCATCCTACCGCCGAGATGATTTTTGCCGATCTCTATCCGCACATGCCCACCTTGTCGAAGGCGACAGTGTACAACACCCTCAATCTGCTGGTAGAACGCGGAGTAGTGCGCTTGATAACAATAGAGGAGAAGAATGCACGATTTGATGCATGTATGGATCCTCACATACACTTCCGCTGTAGAGATTGTGGTGCTATACTCGATGTAGATGTAGAGGCACACTGGGTGCCTGCAATGCCCGAAGGTGTGACAGTAGAAATGAGTGAAACCTATTGCATAGGCTCGTGTGCCGAATGCAACAGCCAAAAAGTGAACTAAAAAATAAGAAATAAAAAATAAGAATATCAATCATTAAAACCTAAAATTATGAAATTTATCTGTACAGTATGTGGTTATATCCACGAAGGCGATGCCGCTCCCGAAAGATGTCCCCAATGTAAAGTACCCGCTTCGAAATTTGAAGTGCTCAACGAGAATGCAGCTCTCCAATTTGTTTCGGAGCATCATATAGGTGATGGAATAGTTGAAGATGAAGAGGTTATGGAAGGTTTGCGTGCTCACTTTATGGGCGAATGCACCGAGGTGGGTATGTACCTTGCCATGAGTCGTCAGGCCGACCGCGAGGGTTATCCTGAAATTGCCGAGGCTTACAAGCGTTTTGCTTGGGAAGAGGCCGAACACGCAGCCAAGTTTGCCGAGTTGCTCGGTGAGGTTGTATGGGATACCAAGAAGAACCTCGATGCACGTATGAACGCCGAGTGTGGTGCATGTGCCGATAAGTTGCGCATTGCTACTCGTGCCAAGCAATTGGGTTATGATGCAATTCATGACACCGTGCACGAAATGGCCAAAGACGAAGCCCGCCACGGCAAAGCATTTGAAGGTTTGTACAACCGTTATTTCAAAAAGTAATAGTTAGTTGTTACACATATAGCATAGAATAGTTTTTTTCAAAGTTTCGCTTGACGAGTCGCCCCAGTGATGTGGTGACTCGTCCTCTTTTGTATAAATGTGGGAGACGACTTGTCAAATGTCAAATTCTTCTTTTCGATGTGTAGAAGATAGCTATAAAAGTTTGTATGGTAGAAGAATAATTCTAACTTTGCAATAAATCATAAATAGAACCTTATAAATAATAATCATGATGAAAAAGTATTTACCTCTATTTGTAGCCAAGTTGTGTGCCATGATAGTGCTTTTTGGCTCGTTCTCGCAGGCATCCTATGCCGATGGTGATATATGGCCCGAGCGAGTAACCGATTTTACTACCAAGTGGGATAGCAGTACGGGCTATGTAACAGTGCAACTCACAGCGCCAACACATTCGATGACATCGTTGGGTAGTGGCAATGGAGAGGCGTTGCCGTATCTTACAAAAATCGTCTTGTCGCGCAATCTCAACTATGGCGAATATATAGAGGTGCATGTGTTTGAGAATCCTGCACCCGGAGAGGAGCTTACACACGTAGATATGACGGTGGGCGAGGGCTTGTATCAATACAAAGCTGTGGCATACGTAGACGACTATGCAAGCTATCCCGAATGGAGCGAGATAGAGATAGGTCAGAAACCTGTGGATATAAATGATGCTTACGCTACCTGCAACAAGGGAAATGCCCCTGTAACAATACTTTTCACAGCGCCTCTGTTGGATACCAATGGCGATGTACTCAAGGCTATAGAGAAGATAGAGGTGAGCCGATATAGCTATGACACCTATGCCTACGAGGTGATAGGTAGTATAGCCAATCCTACCCCCGGCGAGGCTTGCAGCTTCAGTGACAACGATGTGGTGAGTGGCGAGAGCTATTCGTATAGATTGGTTGTGTATACTACTGCCGGCAACTCATACGGTACGGTAGTCAATGTGATGGTGGGCTTGGATACCCCGTTGGAGCCGACAAATGTAGAGGCTCGTGTGGGCTCAAATGCTGTATATATCACCTGGAAAGCACCCCAAAAGGGTCAGACCAATGGCTATATAGATGTGAGCGAGTTGCGCTATACTGTATTGCGCAGTGCTACCGGTAGCGAGTATGATGCCGAGAAGTTGGTAGAAGATTGGGTACAAATAGAGTATGCCGATACCGAAGTGTTTGCGATAGAGAGCAAGTATACCTATTATGTGCGAGCTACCAATGCCCAAGGCGAGAGTATAGGAGCACCCTCAAATGCGGTGGTTGTTGGTCCGCCCTCGGCATTGCCCTATATAGAGACATTTGATAATACAACAATCTATGACGTGCCTACGACCGACTATCCCGGATGGACCTACGCCACTACCGAGACAGCGTGTGCATGGTATGTGAGCGAAGAGGCTATTCTCGAAGATCGCACCATTGCGCCCGAGAGTGGAGAGGGTGGACTGGCCTACGTGCAGTATGGTAGCTACAACGACTTGTCGCAAGACGACTATATGACTACCGGTAAGATAGACCTTCGTGGAGCTTATGGCCCTATGCTCAAGTTCCGATACTATGCATTTGCCGGCTTCAATAGCACACTTGCCATAGAGATAAGTAAGAATGGTGGAGCTTTTGAGGAGGTAGGATTTATAGATTACGACGGTATGCCTCAAGAGGGCTGGGAGAGCTATGTGATGTCGTTGTACCCCTATCTTGTATCGGATGTAGAGTATATACAAGTACGCTTGCATGCCCACAAGGGAACATACGCTTGCCCCGTTATTGTCGACAACTTTGTCATCAGCGACCTGCCTCTTGTAGAAAATGTGTCGTATGATAGTGTAAAAGGTCTATTGTCGTGGAGTGCACCGCAGAGTGAATACTTTGAAGTGACCGGCTATGTGATAGGTCTCAATGGTACCAAGATGGCCGAGTTGCCTGCCAATGTTACAGAGTATGACTATAGCCGTTTTGCCGATGAGGATTTCCTTACCTTTGGTATTGTAGCTGTGTATGAGGGTCAATATTGGTC
>JAFZFQ010000056.1 GCA_017555825.1 Bacteroidaceae bacterium
ACTATACAATTTGCTATACACACAAATTTATAAAGAAATTCAAGAGCACAAATCCACCGCGCACTATTTACAAGTATACAAAATTGATATACAGCAAATTACAATTAAATATTAAAAAAATATTGGGACAGCAGTGTACCGTTGGTACGTCCCTACCTTCGCCCGCACGCGGGCGGTTTTGCTCCTCTGTAGTTTTAAGACATAAGAACATAAGAAACAGAAGATTAAGCGATAGAAAGATATGTACTTATGTACTTCCGTGTCATTAAAAAACACCAGGCGTGTCTTATGTAACTTATGTTCTTCTGTCTCATTAAATATCCTTCGCCCGCGTGCGGGCGTTCTCTCCCTCTGCTGAGTGTGTAACGAGGATAGGGGGAGTGGCTGTAAGCCGAGGGGGTTGAAAAACTCGCAATAAACAGCTTAACCCCTCCGGTCTACGACCACCTCCCCTATATTCCTACGAAACACAGGGGAGGAGTATTGCGTGTACACACACTTCCCCGCACATCGCGCCTACGGGCACTCGTACGGGGTTATCCATATTCGTGGCATAAATGCCACTCAACATGTCTTTCAGACATCTTTGCGTGCGTTTCCCTCACATATTTATTTCAACGCATTGTATGTGGGGACTTCGGGCAGGAAGGTGTGCGTGCGGGTGGTGTAGTCGATGTGGCAACAGTAGTGGGTGAGGCCGTTGGAGACTATGATATAGGGCACACAAAGGATACTGTTGTAGCGTACTATTTGGTCGAATACGTCTTGCGTAATGGCTACATGGGGGGCTTTGTACTCGATGAGCACTTGCGCATTGCCTTGCGCATCGTACACCACAGTGTCGCAACGACGAGGCATATCGTTGAATATGAGCGATATTTCGTTGCCTATGCGACCGGCAGGATAGCCAAGATGCCCCACCAGATAGGCTACAAAGTGCTGACGCACCCACTCCTCGGGGGTGAGCACGACATATCGGCGACGTACACTATCCCAAATAGCTATATTTCCATCGAGATTGCGACGCAGACGATAGGGGTAGGTGGGCAAATTGAGCTCTATCATCTTTGTGGGAAAAACTTGCGTGTTAGTAATCTTATGTGTAATTTTACCCAAAATTACATCAAACGCAGGTTTTGTGCAAATAATGAGGTAAAACTTTTGCAACATGGCAAAGAAAGACGCAAACCAATATCTTGAGATACTGCGCGATATACGCAGTGGTAACTTCAAGCCCGTATACTTCTTGATGGGCGAGGAGAGCTATTTTATTGACCTCATAACCGAAGCCATTGTCAAGCATGCACTGACCGACGACGAGCGCGACTTCAACCAAACGATAATGTATGGTGCCGATGTGGCCAACTATGGCGTGGTGGTGAATGCCGCCAAACGCTACCCGATGATGGCTCCCCGACAACTCGTAGTGGTGAAAGAGGCGCAACAGATACCCAACATAGAGATGCTGTCGTTCTACCTCAAGCAACCTCTTGATAGCACGGTGCTGGTTATAAACCACAAGCACGGCACTGTGAAGGGCAAGAAGATACTGAGCGAAATAGAGCAGGTGGGGGTGCTGTATGAGTCGAAAAAGCTATACGACAACCAACTGCCTACATTTATAAACAACTATGTGGCCGACAGCGGTGGCACCATAGAGCCCAAGGCTATGCAGATGCTGGCCGACTTTATAGGCAGCGACCTCAACCGATTGACAAGCGAGCTCGACAAGTTGCGCATATCGATGGGCGAGGGCAACAAGCGCATTACCCCCGACGATGTAGAGCGCAATGTGGGCGTGAGCAAAGACTTCAACAACTTTGAGCTACTCAATGCCATCGTTACGCGCAACGTATACAAGGCAACACAGATAGTTAACTACTTCGAGCGCAACCCCAAAAGCAACCCCATGGTAGTAACCGTGAGCGTGCTGTTTGGCTTCTTTGCCAACCTTATGGTAGCCTATTTTGCCGCCGACAAGAGCGAGCAGGGGTTGATGCAAGAACTGAAGTTGCGCTCGACCTTCCAAGCCCGCGACTATATCGCAGCCATGCGTAGCTACAACGCCTTCAAGTGCATCGACATCATAGCTCTGCTGCGCCAATACGATGCCCGCTCAAAGGGTATAGGTACAACAAGCAACACCACCGAAGGCGAAATGTTGCGCGAATTGGTATTCAAGATAATGCATTAATAGACATTCGCAAGCAAAGTACCACAAGGCGATACTTTTACTTCGACACATTGAACATGTACGACAGCGAAACGAGTATGCCTCTATTGGCCGACGAGCCATAGAATACATCGGCCTTGTTGTTGCCAAAGATATCGCCCAATCCGAAGTAATAGCGACCCTCCAACACCAAGATATTGCGATTGAGTCGTAGCTCTACACCCAAGCCTCCGGTTATTCCATAATCGAAGATATTCTTTACAGGTAGCTCATACGACTCCTTGATGGTATTGGGGTTGCGAAATGAGGGGAGATTGTGGGTATCGAAATTGGCCGACCTGTTTTCACCCAACAAGACCCCCAACTGAGGGCCTAAATTGACAAATCCATGTACCGTATTGCTACCAAAGTATATGTGTGTAAGAAACGGTATTTCGAGGTAGGTGAGGGTACGACGGTATTGGTAGGGGTCGTATTCGAAGTATTCATCCCATCCACACTGTGTTACATTAGCCTCAACGATGAGTCCGAATAGCTTCTCCTCGGTATAACGCAGGGCTACACCGGCGGTATATCCGAGCCATGTATTCTGCTCGATATTGGGCGAAAAGGCAACACTGGGCATCGAAACACCACCCTTTACACCTAACAACAATTCGCGCTTGAAGTTGGGGTCGCGCACTTGCGCCATCGACAACACACAGCCCGACAGCAATGCACACAGCAATATAACAAGGCGTTGTTTCATGCTATTATTGTGTTATTTTTTCGATTTTCATATCGGGCGAAAGGTGTACAAAGTAGAACGATTTATTGATAAATCCGCTCCAATTGTTGATGCGCTCAAACTTGAAACCTGTTTGTATCGTATTCTCGCCATTGGGCAACTCATAGTTGGCAAAGTTCTTGCCATACTTGGCTATAGCATTCATAAAATACAAACCTGTGTCAAAACCCAATATAGCATAACGAGGGCTCGCATTCTTCATCTCCTCGTTGTACCAATAGAGATACTTGATGCTAAGGTCGTAGAGCATAGGATCGTCGGGTATTGTGTAGAAGCGCGAGAAAACATAGGTGTCGAGCTTGTAGAGCTTGTTGATATTCTTGCCTATTTGAGGCACCCAACCGGGGTAGCCAAAGAGCGAAACATCGCATGAGGGCGATTTATTGACAAACTCCTCAAGGCCAGGCAACAGCGTTACGATAGCCTCCTTCTTGTTTGTTGTAGGCACAAACACTACAGCCTCGCTACCCAACACTGCGTTCATATCGGAAGCATTCAATACCGTGCTATAATCGCAAGTAGTGTAGGGGATATTGCGCTTGCCAAGCTCATCTTTGAGAGTGGTAACAAATTCATTTTCGGGCTCTTCTACATCTTTGTTATTGAGAAATACAATATCCTTGTGCTTGAAGGTTTTGATAAACAACGCTGCCGACTCGGCATAGAGGTATGAGCCGGGAATGTTTGTTTGGAACACGCGCGCATTGGTGTTGACACGCTCATTTTTCAATGAGAAGGTATTCACCACATTGATGTCATATCGCTCGCCAAAGTCGGCAATGAGATTTATCGCCTCATCATCTTCGGGAGCTATAATGAGGTGCATGGCAGTCATGTGCTCCTTGTCGAGTATACCCTTCACAACATCGGTAGAACCTTGGCTGTCGTAGGTATAAAGGTTGATTGAGTAACCTTGTCGCTTGAGACTGTCGACAGCCAACAAGAAACCTTGATAATACTCGGTATAAAGCGACGACTTGATATTGCTCTCGTCCTCGTTGAGCATAAAGGGCAATATTACCGCCACGTTGATATAGTCGGCATCGTTCTTGTCATATACCTGAGCATATACATTATCCAAGTATTCGTTCGAGTCCTCCTCTTTGACCGTTTCGGCCACAGCAACAGGCTGAGCAATAGGGATGTTTATTGTCATACCCTCTTTAACCACACGAATGTCGCGATTGGCCTCTTTCAACGAGTCGATAGAAATATCAAACTTCTGAGCTATGCTATAGTATGTCTCCTTGCGCTTGGCCACATAGGTACTGCAAGGAGCAGCATAAGAGGCCTCTTGAGTCAACTCCGGCACAGGTTCTACTACAGGCTCTACCACAGGCTCTGCAACGCTTTCCTGAGGCATAGCAGCCTCGGCCATTTCGGCCTTCACCGGTATGCGTATTACCGAACCTTTATATAACTTTTTGGGCTTAATACCGGGATTGGCACGAATGATTTCCTTGACAGTAACATCGTATTTGCCCGATATCACATATAGTGTCTCGCCCGATGCGATAGTATGATAAATATAGTCGCTTGCTACAGTCTCTTTCTTAGTATTGGCCTTGGGGGTAGCCTTCTCACCGTCATTTTCGGCAGTTTTCTTACCCTTTTGCGGGATATTGAGTTTATCGCCCACATTCAATTTGCTGGTAACGCCCGGATTGAGTTCTTGAATTTCGTCGACCGTAACATTATACATCTTACCAATGCCATAAAGCGTTTCGCCACGACGCACAGTGTGTATAAAGCTGCTACTTACTGCAGTCTCTACCACCTCGGCATCGTCGGTAGGCAAGAAGAGCATTTGGTCATACTTCAATCCATTTTTGGCCGAAGGGTTGTATTTGAGAATATCGCTCTGCGATACAGCAAATTTTTTCGATATAGAGTATACTGTTTCACCCTTGGCAACTTTATATACATAGTATTCCTTGCCATTGAGTGTTTTACGAGGCAGATTTTCGAGCTGTGCCGATGCCATGATGGCGAGGCTACACAATATACATGTAATGACAATCTTTATATTCATATCCTATCGTGTGTTTACAAAAACGTATATTCTCGACAAAGTTACAAATAAATCATCGTCTATGCAACACACATGCCAGCTATCAAAGATATTTTGTCGCGACACACAAAAAAAACAGAGACACATCAAAGTTTACATCAATGTTTGCACTCGTGGCGCTTGGCGGTGTGTTATAAATTTCGTATTTTTGTAAGTTGAGCGCTCAATATTTTTCGCGCGCTCGCGTTTTTAAGTAAAAGAGTTATCGCATGAATAAGACTATCATATTACTACGCCTTGTAGCAACACTTGCACTCGCATGTATTGCCACACACATATCGGCACAAAAGTTCTCTATTATTGGGGGAAACGAATTATCATACACCTATTACGAAGATTACAAATCGACACAGGCTATCAACGCCGTCTTTATAGTGTATGGCACGGCCGACAAAAGTATCCAATTTGAGTCGCGCACAGGCAACAAAGTTGTGTGGTATACCTACGAAGATGTAATCACACCGCTATCATCGCAAGCCAATGGTCGACTCACAACCATACCCCTCACCAACAGCGAGTGTGGATATGTAGTGATGGATGGTGACACTCCATACTATGTGTACATAATAGATTACATCAAGCATCAGCTATCGCTCACATCGGTTGCTGTAGACGAGGGCGAGGTAGCATGCGATATTGTAAACCTCAACATACAAGGCAGTGGCGAGAAAATGAATTACTATGCCTTCAACAACATGATGCCATACGAGATAAAGCGCGACATTACAATAGCATACAACACCCTTGTGTGGAACGAAGAAGCATTGCAATACATCGAAACACCTCACGAGGTAACACTAAACCAATTCTCTACAAGCTATCCTGTTGCAGCACCCCTGTGCAATACGACATTTACCGTTGCAGGTGATAAAATACTGAAAGAGTGGGGGATGGAAGAGGTTGTAGAGAGCAATGAATATATAACCGTAGCCATAGAAGCACAAGCTCGCGCCACACAAACCTATCGCGAGGCTGCCAACGAAATAGATCGACAACCAAGCAACCTCGGTGGCTCGGCACCTGCCGAAATAGAGTTTAACGCCTACTATACCGACGCTGTTACCCACGTAGAGTGGCAGTTTGCTCGCGACGGTAACTTTTCATCTATCACACACCGTTACACCGACGATCTGTTGCGCTACACCTTCCGCGAAGAGGGTACTACATACGTGCGATTGGTGGTAACAAGTCACAACGAAAGCTGTATCTTCGAGAGCGACCCGCTTGTTGTCACCATTGGCAGCTCTACATTGGAGATACCCAACGCCTTCTCGCCAGGCACTATTGACGGCAAGAACGACGAGTGGCGTGTGGCATACAAGTCGCTTATAGAATACCGTTGCTGGATTTTCAACAAACAGGGCGTAGAGATGTACCATAGCGAGAACCCCGGCGAAGGATGGGATGGCAAGTATGGAGGCCGACTCGCATCGCCCGGCGTATACTACTATGTGATAGAAGCCCGAGGTGCCGATGGCATAGAGTACAAGCGTAGCGGACACATCAACCTCATGCGCTCGAAGAAAAACAGTAACAAGAACAACAACCAATAAAACCGAACAACAACCTTGTATGAAAAGCAAATTGATATGCATATATATCGTAGCACTGTTGCTATGTAGTGGCATTTCGACCCCCATGCAGGCAGGCGAGCACGACGAGGCATTTGCCATAGAATACCGCATACCCGACGTACCCCAAGCTATGACCTTTGCCGGCGAAAAGATAGACCTCACACGCTACGACATGTACGAAAGAATAGAGCGAGAGCTCACCACAGCCTGCTACATGCATGCAACAACCATGCTCACCATTAAACGAGCCAATAGATACATGCCCACAATCATACCCATACTTGAGCGAGAGAAAATCCCCACCGATTTTGTCTATCTGGTGGCCATCGAAAGCGCCTTTAATCCGCTTGCCAAATCACCAGCCAAGGCTGCCGGCATGTGGCAATTCATGCCCACTACAGGGCGCGAGTATGGACTTGAGGTAAACGACGACATAGACGAGCGCTACAACCTCGAAAAGGCCACTGTAGCCGCTTGCAAATACCTGCGTGAGGCCTACGAAAAGTATGGAAGTTGGGTCGATGCTGCAGCCTCGTACAATGCCGGCATGCAACGCGTGGCACGAGAGCGCGAGCGACAAGGTGTAAAGAGTTCGCTCGATATGCACTTGGTCGACGAGACCGCTCGATATATTTTCCGAATATTGGCAACAAAACTCGTATTTGAAAATCCAGCCAAGTATGGATTTAAAATCAAGGCTAAACAACTATATCAACCCATACGCACCAAGAGTGTAGAGGTTACATCAACAATAGACGACCTTGCCTCATGGGCACAAAAACAAGGCATAACATACCGACAACTCAAAGACTTCAACCCCTGGATGCGCTCTCAAAAACTACCCGACAAGAGTGGCAAGTTATACAAGATTGCTATCCCCATCAAGGAGGATATGTACTACAACGACAAGCGCAAGTATGTTACCTACAACCCCAATTGGGTGATTGACTGACAATAGCCCGATGCAATAAAATGAAAGCAATGGAAGATGAAAAGATAGAGGTATATGGCGCACGCGTTCACAACCTCAAAAATATTGACGTAACGATTCCACGTCGCTCGCTCACCGTTATTACCGGACTCAGTGGTAGCGGCAAGTCATCACTGGCTTTCGACACGATATTTGCCGAAGGTCAACGCCGTTATATCGAGACCTTCTCGGCCTACGCGCGCAACATGCTGGGCAACCTTGAGCGTCCCGATGTCGACAAGATAACAGGTCTGAGCCCTGTTATTTCGATAGAACAAAAAACCACCAATCGCAACCCCCGCTCTACGGTAGGTACAACAACCGAGATATTCGACTTTCTGCGTCTGCTCTTTGCGCGAGCCGGCGAGGCATATTCATATCTCTCGGGCGAGAAAATGATAAAGTATACCGAGGAGCAGATACTCGAACTCATCATATCGAAATATGAAGGTCGCAAGACCTTCATTCTTGCGCCACTCGTGCGCAATCGCAAGGGTCACTACAAGGAGCTATTCGAGCAGATGCGTCGCAAAGGCTTCTTGTCGGTGCGCGTCGATGGCGAAATGTGCGAGATACTGCAAGGCATGAAGCTCGACCGTTACAAAAATCACAGCGTAGAACTTGTTGTCGACAAACTCATTGTATCGAGCAAAGATCGCGAACGGGTAAAAAACAGCGTGCGCACTGCTATGAAACAAGGCGATGGACTCATCATGCTACTCGACGCCGACACCAACGAGATACGCCATTATAGTCGTGCTCTGATGGATCCCGCAACAGGATTGTCATATAGCGAGCCGGCTCCCCACAACTTCTCATTCAACTCGCCCCTGGGTGCATGCCCGCGCTGTAAAGGTCTGGGCTACATCAATATCATAGACCGCGACAAACTCATGCCCGACATGAGCAAATCGATATACAACGGTGGCATAGAGGCACTTGGCAAATACAAGCGCTCGCTCGTATTTGGACAGATAGAGGCCATCTGCGAACGATATGGCACAACACTCAAAACACCCCTATGCGAGCTACCCGAAGAGGCCCTCGACGAGATACTCAACGGTAGTGACGAGCGATTGGTACTCAAGGACGACCCCGAAGGGTATTCCGATTACTTTCTCACATTCGATGGCTTGGTAAAATACATCGAGATGCAACAACAGAGCGAGGCATCGGCATCGGCACAAAAGTGGGCCGGACAATTTGTATCGGTGGTAACTTGCCCCGAGTGTAACGGACAACGACTCAACACCGAAGCATTGCACTACCGCATTGCCGGCAAGAACATTGCCGAGCTGGCATCTATGGACATCAGCGACCTGGCTCAATGGATAGATGGGGTAGAAGAGCACCTCAACCCTCAACAACGCATCATCGCCACCGAGATACTCAAGGAGATACGCAACCGCCTACACTTCCTGGTAGCCGTAGGTCTCGATTACCTCAACCTCAACCGTGCATCGGCCACTCTATCGGGAGGCGAGAGTCAACGCATACGCCTCGCCACACAGATAGGTTCACAGCTTGTCAACGTGCTCTACATCCTCGACGAGCCAAGTATCGGTCTACACCAGCGCGACAACATGCGCCTCATCAAGTCGCTCAAAGATTTGCGCGACATAGGCAATACCGTGATCGTGGTAGAACACGACAAAGACATGATGCTCGAAGCCGACTATCTACTCGACCTGGGTCCCAAAGCAGGTCGATTGGGTGGCAATGTGGTATTTGCCGGCACACCGGCTCAAATGCTACAGAGCAACACTCTCACAGCCGAGTATCTGCGCCCCGAAAGCGCTGTAAAGATAGCCGTACCCGCCCACCGTCGCGAAGGCAACGGCAAGCACCTCACACTCTATGGCGCAACAGGCAACAACCTCAAGAATGTTACCGTATCGCTACCCCTGGGGTGCTTTATATGCGTCACAGGTGTGTCGGGCAGTGGCAAGTCGACACTCATCAACGGCACACTGCAACCCATACTCAACCAACGATTCTATCGCTCACTGCAAGATCCTCTGCCATACGAGCGCATCGAAGGCCTCGAACATTTAGACAAGGTAGTTACCGTAGACCAATCGCCATTGGGTCGTACACCGCGCTCCAATCCGGCCACCTACACAGGCGTATTTGCCGATATACGCAACCTCTTTGTCGAGTCGCCCGAGGCCAAAATTCGTGGCTATAAACCCGGTCGCTTTTCGTTCAACGTATCGGGCGGTCGTTGCGAAGCATGCAGTGGCAACGGTTACAAAACCATAGGCATGAACTTCCTGCCCGATGTATACGTACCCTGCGAGGTGTGCCATGGCAAGCGATACAACCGCGAGACACTCGAAGTGCGATTTAAGGGCAAGTCCATAGCCGATATATTGGATATGACCATCAATCAAGCTGTTGAGTTCTTTGAGAACATACCCACGGTGCTCAACAAGATAAAGGTATTGCAAGACGTAGGTCTGGGCTACATCAAGTTGGGACAACCCTCGACAACCCTGTCGGGTGGTGAGAGCCAGCGCGTAAAACTCGCCACCGAGCTTGCCAAGCGCGACACCGGAAAAACCCTCTATATACTCGACGAGCCTACTACAGGACTACACTTTGAAGACATCCGTGTACTGCTCGGCGTGCTCAATCGACTCACCGACAAGGGTAACACCGTGGTAGTGATAGAACACAACCTCGATGTAATAAAGAGCGCCGACTACATAATAGACATGGGCCCCGAAGGTGGTCGTGAAGGCGGTCGTATGCTGGTGTGTGGCACACCCGAAGAGGTGTGTAAGCACGACACATACACCACTCAATACCTCCGTCCCGAGCTCAATATGACATAAGAGACGACACTCCGATGCTACAACCCTAAAAAGAAACACAAATAAATATTTCGATGAGAAAACTACTATTACTTACTGCGACATTGATAGGTATCTTGGTCGCGCAAGCCGAGAACTATGCCTATCTTACGTTCGTAACAACCGACGGTGCCAAGGTGTCCATACCGTCGCAATCGCTCAACATCACCATTTCGGGCACAACACTCACGGCAGGAAGCGAAACATTTACGCTTTCAAACCTTCGCAAAATGTACTTTACAACCGACAACCAAACATCCGACATCAAGGCCATTACAGCCAACGAATGGGATGAAGCTGTCGAGGTTTTCGATCTGAATGGACGCAAGATTGCCAAAGAACAAGCTCTCAAGGGTGTATACATCGTAAAGAGCAAGAGTGAAACCCACAAAATTGTGATAAAATGAAAAAGTTGACAATACTCCTCAGCGCCCTCGTGCTCACGATAGCAGCCGGCGCGCAAACCCTCAACGTCAAAGTGGGTAGTGTTACTTATCAGTTTCCCGCATCACAATGTGGCACAATGACCTACCAAGATGGCGAGACTCTGACCATTCTCGACAAGACATTTACCCTGAGCGACATCAGTGGCATGACCGTAGATGAGAGCGAAGTAACAGACAACAGTGTAGGCGTTGTTTACAACGATGCTACAGCCTCCGTAACAGTAGCGGGCAACATAGCCCAATACATAACCGTGGCTGTGAGTGGCGCTCACGTATCGATAGAACAAAGTAGCGATGTGACAGAAGAGATTACTTACACACTCTCGGGCTCATCGACCGACGGCGAATTCTACACCTCGGGCTCATACAAGTGTACCGTTGAGCTCAACAACCTCACACTCACCAATACAACACCCGTATATAGCGACGCTGCCATACATATACAAAACGGCAAGCGTATCAAGGTAAAACCTCTTACAGGCACAACCAACATACTTACCGACGTAGCGGGTGGCTCGCAAAAGGGTTGCCTTTACGCCAAGGGCCATATCGAGTTTGCTCAAAAAGGTACACTCAACATAACCGGTAATGGCAAGCACGCCATCAAGGCAGGCGAATATGTGTCGATTAAAAACGCTACAATCAACGTTCTGGGCGCCAAAGGTGATGGTATCTCTTGCAACGAATACTTCTTGATGGAGAGCGGCACTATCAACATCAACGGCACAAGCGATGACGGCATACAATGCGACCTCGATGGCACTGAGTCAACCGGCGAGACTGCCGATCACGAAGATGAAGATTCGGGCAATATCTACATCCAAGGTGGCACTATCAACATCACCGCCGATGCCCTTGCAGCCAAGGGTATCAAAGCCCAAGGCAATATATACATCACCGACGGCAAAATCAATGTAACAACCACAGGCCACGGCAAGTGGGACAGTGAAGATATGGAGGCCAAAGCAGCCTGCGCTTTGAGTTGTGACGGCTCTATGTACATAAGCGGTGGCACACTCAACCTCTCGGCTACAGGTTCGGGTGGTAAGGGTATCAAGTGCGACGACACACTCTACATCAGTGGTGGTAACATCACCATAGCCACTACCGGTGGACTCTATTACAACAATGGTACTACCGAAAATACCAACTACACAGGCAATACCGACAACGTAAACAACGCCTACTATTCGTCGCCCAAGGGTATCCGCGCCGGCGAGAAGTTACAAAATGGCTATAGCTATACATACTCGGGCGGATTGGAAATAAGCGGTGGTACTATCAATGTGAGCACAGCAGGCAAGAATGCCGAAGGTATAGAGAGCAAAAACTACCTAAACATTACCGGTGGACACATTACCGTCAATGCTTATGACGACGGTATCAATGCAGGTCAAGACCTTACCATCAGTGATGGATATGTCTTTGCTCGCTCTCAAAACAACGATGGTATAGATGCCAACGGCGACTGCTACATCAAAGGCGGTATCGTATATGCCATAGGTGCCAACACTCCCGAAGTAGCCATCGATGCCAATAGCGAGGAGCGCAAGAAACTCTATGTGCAAGGTGGCACAATCGTAGCCGTAGGCGAACTTGAGTCGGGCGCCAGCATTACCAACGGTACATGTATGTACACTACTTCGTGGAACGAAAAAAGCTGGTACGCTCTCTATAATGGCGACGAACTTGTGATGGCCTTCCAAACACCCGAGAAAGGCTCATCAGGAGGAAACAATCGCCCCGGTGGAATGGGTGGCGGTAGCAAGAAACTCATCGTATATACCGCCTCTACACCTCAACTCATGAGCGACGTAACAGCGAGCGATGGCGAGGAGTACTTTGGTGGCATGAGCAACATCGGTGCTACAATCAGTGGTGGATCAAATGTAACCCTCAGCACCTACACAAGTAGCAACAACCGTCCCGGTTGGCCCTAATACAACCCCTACAAACAATAATAGAAAACGTCCGTGTCGGTTTTTATTGACACGGACGTTTTTACGTATAATGGTGCTATAGTTACGGCTGCATAGATGTCGAGCACGACATCAAGAAATAGTTGTTGTTGTTGAATTGGAATGTGCCGGCCTCGGTTGTGTGTACCTTGCGAGTGTGGGCTGCATACGAGCGAGGGTTGATCTTGTTGATGAAGGTAGCCATGATAGGGTAGCGCTCGCGCATGCTTGCCAATGAGGCGTAGAATACTTTCTCAAATACACCTGTGCCACGCACCTCGGTATCGACGCAAATGGGGCCATATTGATATGAATTGGTGCGAGTGAGCTTTACACCATCCAACTCATACTCCTCAAGGTGCTCTATCATATAGGCAAACAGAGGCCATTCCGACCAATATTCCCACGATGCAGCAAGAGCAAAGGCATATACGCGACCATTCTCCTTGGCTATGGTCACACCTTTTTCTTCTACTATAAGACGAGTGAGCTGTTCGGTGGTGAGATTGGTAGTAACAAAGCCGTTCACCTTATCTTCGGGCGAAATATAATCGACGTGGTATCTTTTCAAGAGTGCAACGATACCGTCAAAATCTTCGAGTGTTGCTTGTACGATTTCCATATAAAGATGTGTTTTTAGTGGTTTGATGCTACGAAGATAGGCGTTGTTACCGAGATAAGCAAGCAAAAAAGAGAAAATAGGATAGGGGAGCGTGATTTTTTAGCACCAAATAGGCACAAAGTTACATTACACATATAAAACTTTGATTTAATGATATTTAGAAGCAAAAATACGGCAATTAACCGCCGCGAGAGTCGCACGGCAATCACAAACACGTATAACGAGTCATTCTATCGCAAAATTTCTAAAATAGGGTCATTTACCTTTGTATATAAGTGATAGAGCAGGGGTATAGTGTTATAATTATAAAAGATTAACATTCCCAAACACAAATAGCAAGCACATATCTGTTTGCAAACACAAACAACACAAGAACACTTCAGAATCACACGACACCCCTGTATATTTATATTCATTTGCAAACAGCAACCTCATCACACACCATTATAGCGCCACGCAAAAGATATAAATATATAAAAACCAGCATGTTTAGACACACTTTCAACAAACAACTATAAAAACCCGCTACGAAAACACCACCAACAACCCATATAAAGATATATAAATAGATATAACACACTGTATATCTGCGTCATATCGTGCTTTATATAAAGTATTTTGTATAACTATTATTATAATAACAAGGATGATGATTTAGACGAATGCAAACAGGTATTTGCATACACAAATACACTATTCGTGTTTGCAAATTTGTTTATGTAAATTTTCTTATTTACTTTTGCAAACATGCAAATTCGCATTTGTTAAACAAATTAACACGATTTTTTATGGTAGAAAGGCTCAAATTTTACATAGAAACGCAAGGCATGATAGCATCACAATTTGCCGACGCAATAGGTATGCCTCGCTCGTCGTTCTCGCAACTGCTCACCGGTCGCAACAAATCGATGAGCGACGTAACGATTGGCAAAATTCATGCAGCATTTCCCAACCTATCGATTTCGTGGTTGCTCTTTGGCGAAGGCTCAATGTTGACCGATACTCTTACCACCGAGCAGCCCACTCCCGCTCAACAACCCCAATTGTCTATCTTCGGCGAGAATGCAATATTTGCAACCACCCCCGACGATGGTGCAAAATATGCGCAGGAAATTGAAGTTGAAAAAACACCTATTTTAGAGTCGCACCCCGATGTCTTAATGGCAAGCGAGCCACAAGCTCCGTTCTATCGCGCACAATACAATCCACAAAAGGGCAACAGGCACATTACTCATATAGTCGTTTACTACAACGACAATACCTTCGAGACCTATCGACAAGAGTAATATTATATATATAATGTGTAGTAAATAGAGCGACAAGTTGCACCGAGAAAAATTATTTTGTAAATTTGTATTTGGTATGACTTAATAATATCATTCAACAATGAAAAAACATATTCTTGACCTACGGCTCACCGAGAACATCCAGCTACACTCGGCCTATGCCTTGATGAAATTTCGCCCCGTAGAGGGCGAACTCCCCCCAATGCTACCCGGCCAGTTTGCCGAGGTGCGCATCAGTGACAGCACCAGCACCTACTTGCGTCGCCCCATCTCGATACACAATGTTGTCGATGGTGAGTTATGGTTGCTTGTTCGTCGTGCCGGCGAGGGCACTTGCAAGTTGGCCTCTTATGCAGTAGGCACAATTGTCAACATGGTATTGCCCCTGGGCAACACCTTTACAATGCCCGCCGATGCGACTCGTCGTCCGCTCTTGATAGGTGGCGGTGTGGGTGTAGCTCCGTTGCTCTATTGGGGCAAGCAGCTTGCCTCTCAAGGTATGCGTCCCGCATTCTTATTGGGAGCTCGCAGTGCCAACGACCTCTTGCAGCTTGCCGAGTTTGAGGCAGTGGGCGATGTATATCTCTCTACCGAAGATGGCTCGTTGGGTGAGAAGGGTTTTGTAACACAACACTCGGTGCTCAATGAAGAGTTTTCATACATCTACACTTGTGGTCCCAAGCCCATGATGCAAGCCGTTGCACGCATTGCTCGCGAGCACAACACACCCTGCGAGGTTTCGCTCGAAAACCTCATGGCATGTGGCGTAGGTGCATGTCTCTGCTGTGTAGAAGATACCCAAGAGGGTCATGTGTGTGTATGTAAAGAAGGTCCCATATTTAATATAGATAGACTGAAATGGTAGATTTGAGCGTTAAAATAGGAAATCTGGAGTTGAAAAACCCCGTAATGACAGCGTCGGGTACATTTGGTTATGGTCTTGAATTTGCCGATTTTATCGACTTGTCTCGTTTGGGTGGTATCATTGTCAAGGGTACAACTCTAAACCACCGTGAGGGCAACCTCTATCCCCGTATGGCCGAGACTCCCTCGGGCATGCTCAATGCTGTGGGTTTGCAAAATAAAGGTGTAGAATACTTTGCCGAGCACATCTATCCGCAAATCAAGGACATCGACACCAATATGATTGTGAATGTGTCGGGTGCTTGTGTAGAGGACTATGTAGCTACTGCCGAGCGTATTGCCTCGTTGGAGAATATTCCCGCCATTGAGTTGAATATCTCATGCCCCAATGTCAAGCAAGGTGGTATGGCATTTGGCACATCGTGCGAAGGTGCTGCTTCGGTTGTGAAGGCTGTGCGCAAGGTATATCCCAAGACACTTATCGTGAAACTTTCGCCCAACGTTACCGATATAGCCTCAATTGCATGCGCGGTTGAAGCCGAGGGTGCCGACTCTGTATCACTCATCAACACCCTCATGGGTATGTCTATCGATGCCGAGCGTCGTCGCCCGCGTCTCTCTACCATTACCGGCGGATTGTCGGGTGCTTGTGTCAAGCCCATTGCATTGCGCATGGTGTGGCAAGTTGCCAAGGCAGTGAAGATACCCGTAATAGGTTTGGGTGGTATCTCTTCGGCTACCGATGCCATAGAGTTTATGCTTGCAGGTGCGTCGGCTATACAGATTGGTACTGCCAACTTTATCGACCCGGCTATTACCGTGAAGGTAGCCGATGGCATTGAGGAGTACCTCAATAGACACGGATTTAAGTCGGTAAGCGAAATTGTAGGCGCACTCGAAGTGTAATGATTTGAAATCTCAAGATATGCGAATTGGGGTATTACCATCGAGTAATACCCCAATTCTTTTTATGCTTTGTTACAGATTATAAGTACAAGACTATTGTCCGATAGCGTTGTCGCAAAGAGATATACATCGCTACCGTCGCGCACTTTGAGCTTCTTGCGCAGGTCTACTGCCGATAGTGGGAAGTTGCGTGTTGTGATATTGCACGAGGCATACTGCTTGGCAAATCCCTTGCACATGCTCGACGAAAATGGCAATACCTCTATCACGCGAAATGCTCGGCCGGCAAACTCATCTACCGGCATGGGCGAGGTGTACAGATGACTATTCTTGTGTAGCTTCTCTATACCATACACACCACACAGCGAACGGAACATACCTGCCTTGAGTAGCGCGGTGTCGGGCTCATAGAGATAGGTGCCTACTGCGTGTGCCATTAGGCAGGGGGCATCCGACTCTTTTTCGTAGGAAAAATGGAGCTCCTTGACATCGTTGCCTCGGCCTATTACAACACACGTTATATCATTAAGGGGAGAATCTACCATATCGGTGTCTATTACGGCCAATATCTCCTTGCACTCGTTGGCCAACGACACCACATATATCGTGCACGGACGTGCTATCTCTTGTCGCAACATCGATATATCTACCATGGGCGATAGCTTAATTATAAGCCTTTTACAGCGAGATAGCAATACAGGCATCATCTCCAGCACATTGGGCTCACAGTCGGCCAAGGCAAAGAGGCGTTCTTGCGATTTACCACGACGCGCAGGATCGATAAATATTGTATCGAAGCACTGTGACGTCTCGGCCAAGAAGGTATTGCAATCGCTGTTATACACTGTTATATGAGGCATATCGAGCACATCGAAGTTGTGCCGAGCTACATGGCAATAGAGGGGATTTTGCTCTACATACACCGCCTTGTCAACTCGTTGAGCCATGAAGTAGGAGTCAATGCCAAGCCCGCCTGTGAGGTCGCACAGCGAATTTCCTCTTACGAGGCGTTGCTTGTAAGATGCAGTCTCTTGCGAAGAACACTGTTCGGTAGAGAGCAGAGAGGGAAATACCACACGCTCGTGAGCACACCACTCAGGAATTTTTTTCTCAAGACGACGGCCACGAGCCTCAACTTGTGTTATAGCCAAGTCTACAGAAAAATCGGCTTGGTCCATTTTTTTCAGACGCAAGCGCATGGCATCTTGGCCAAGGTGCTGCTTGACAAAGGCAAAAAACGATTCGTTAAACTCCGGTAGTGTGGTGCTATCCATGCAGTACATTTTTATATTTACGACAAAGGTATGCTTTTGTAGCATACCATGCAAATGTTACAGATATAGATAATGACTACACATTAATATATGTGTGACCACACAACATGATAAGCAAAACGACTACACATTAATATATATATATGTAATGCACACCGCAGTGCAAAAACTTCCGCGCAACAACGCGCACATCGCACAAGCACAATTTTCCTATAATATATATTATGTTAAATAGAATATATAATACAAGAATTTACCCTATTGTAGCATTACATTTGCTTCATAAAAGCCGCACCACACAATTATAGTGTGGTGCGATATATAAACTTTATTTTCGCTCTTATAAGGATAAACTACAATGACCGCAGATGCGAGATGAAACCTTGTATATCTTCTTCGGTAGTATCCCACGATGTTACGAGACGCATCTCGCCTTGGGGCTCATTCCAATAGTAAAAATAATATTGATCGTGCAACTTTCGAGATTTCTCGATGGGCATTGTGAGAAATAGCTGATTGCTCTCTATAGGTTGTGTAAAGGTCACGCCCTCTATTTGCTGCAACTCCGATGCAAGTTGGTGTGCCATTCTATTGGCATTGCGGGCACACCTCAGCCACAAATCGTTGGTAAAGAATGCCTTGAACTGTGTTGCTATATATCGCATCTTACTTGCCAATTGGCATGCTTGCTTGCGAGCATATCGGCCCTCTCCTACCAATTTTTCGTTGAAAATAACTACGCACTCGGCGCCCATCAATCCGTTCTTAGTACCTCCGAGTGTGAGGGTATCAATACCACAAGCACCCGATACCTCATCTATCGACAAGCCCAGAGCCTCGGCGGCATTGGCGATACGTGCACCATCCATGTGTACAAGCAAGCCATGCGAGTGCGCATAATCGCACAACTCTCTTATTTCCTGTGGTTTATATATCGTACCGAGCTCACTGCACTGACTTATATATATAGCTCCGGGCTGTGAGTGATGTTCTACGCCGAAGTTTACCATATAAGGTGCTAAGAGTTCGGGTGTTAGCTTGCCATCGGGCGTGGCTATGGTGCGTATAAAGCAACCTGTTCCCTTGCCGGGAGCACCACACTCATCTACGGCTATATGGCCGGTCTCGGCACAAAATATTATGTGGTATGGGCGCGTCATCAACTGCAGAGCCATAGTATTGCTACCCGTTCCGTTGAAAACAAACAAGGGCTCACATGGACGCGAGAATTGCTGTTTTACCAATTCTGTAGCCTCTATAGTCCACCTATCGTCGCCATACCCCAAAGCGTGTCCGTTATTGGTCTCTACGAGTGCTTGCATCACATCGGGATGCACACTCGAATTATTATCTGACGCAAAACTTCTCATTTTTTCTTATCTATTATGTATGTTTCTATAACGGTCCATACAAACCAACCGGTAAATGTAGCGGCCAAACTCACAAGCACCTCGGGTGTAGTGAGTTTGTCACCCATAAAGCGATAGCCCAATGCTGTGAGTCCGGTTGTACACAAAGCAAACACAAATGACTCTATAGAGGCTCTTATAAAGAATTTTTTCATTATCTCTTATATTAGTCTATTATGTACAACAAATATAACCAGAATCTCGGCATTTGCCAAAAGATGTATAAAAAAACACTCAGTCGCGGGTCGCGATTGAGTGTTACACTATTTATGAGGTTCTTGTGGTTATCTTAGATACCATCTTCAATATTCCACACAAATGCACGAAGGCCAAGTTGCGGTGTTGCCTCGTCCATTTGGCGCAAATGCTCGAGAATGGGTTTCACGCGATGATCTTCAACAATAGAGATTATTGCCGAGCACATCGAAGGCCAAGCATGGCTGCCGTAGTGAGGCTCACCGGTGCTTGTTCCCCTACCCTGCACTTGCTCAAAGTAGGTAAATCCGCGACAGTTGTGCTTGTCGAGTGCATCGATGATGCGGTGTTGATATGCTTGGTCAAATGTAATGAATAATGATTTCATAATCGTTATACTTATTTTTTATACTATACCGACACGTTATCGCATCGGTATAGTATATTGTTTTTACTATTATTTAAGTCCCAAGTCTTCTCTGAGTTTCAAGTTCTCGTGGTGTTTTTTACGATTGCCCTTCACCTCGGCACCTGCTACAGTACAGTAGAGTGTGGGGATGAGCAAGAGTGTGAGAACTGTAGATACTGAAAGACCACCGATTACGGCCCATGCCATAGGACGCCACATCTCCGAACCCTCACCGTAGCTGATAGCCATAGGCACCATACCAAGGATAGTTGTGAGTGTGGTCATAATAACGGGACGCAAGCGTGACTCACCACCCAAGATTACCGAACGACGTATACTCATACCACGCTCACGGTTCAACGATATGTAGTCGATGAGCACAATACCGTTTTTCACTACGATACCGATAAGCATGATACCACCCAGCATCGACATCATGTTGAGTGTACCGCCGGTTGCAACCAAAGCGATTATAATACCCGACAATGCGAAGGGTATAGAGAGCATGATGAGGAAGGGATACTTGAGCGACTCAAACTGTGCTGCCATCACTACATATACGAGCAAGATGATGAGCACCATGAGCATACTCAAGTCGCGGAATGAGTCTTGTTGGTCTTCATAGCTACCCGAGAGGTCGATGCTGAAGCCGGCAGGCATTTCCATCTTGTCTATCTCTACCATGGCCTCGGCTACTACTTCACTCATAGGCACGCCCGACACAATTGCACTTACGGTATTGATACGCGAACGGTCTTTACGCTCGATTGTAGGAGGATTGAAGCGCTCTACTACCCTACCCACATCTTTGATGCGTACGGCCTTGCCTTGGGTGTTGTACACAAGGATATTTTCTATATCAGCAAGCGATGTACGGAACTCGGGGGCATATACTACGCGGATGTCGTACTCGTCACCATCCTCACGATAGAGCGACGCTGTCGAACCGTTGATGCGGTTGCGCAAGTACATTGAGGCGGTTGAAAGGTTGAGACCATATAATGCCAACTTCTCGCGGTCAAATTCTACTTGGTACTCGGGTTGATATTCACCACGGCTTATACGCACCTCGGTACAACCCTCTATGCCACGAAGCACATTGCTCAAGTAGTTGGCTATTGTATCGCTCGACTCGAAGTCATAGCCATACACCTCAAAATCGAGAGTTGTTTGTCCACCCATACCCATGTTACCACCACCAAGGGTTACTTGAGCCTTCTTCAATTCGGGATAGTTCTCCGCAAGGTCTTTACGCATAAGGTCGCAGATCTCCGACAAGTTGCGCTCACGCTCATTGGGCGAGCACAGACGAATATTGAAGCTGGCAACATACGAACCGTTAGTATTGAGCGAGGCAAAGGTATTGTCCGAGTCGGCTTGACCTACTGTAAAGCTCAACTTGGTAATCTCGGGGAAGAGTTGTTTCCAACGCTTGTGCAAGTCCAATGCCATATCGCGAGTAAGCTCAGTGCGTGTACCTATGGGCATTTCCAATACGGCACTTACACGAGAGTTGTCCATTACGGGCATAAACTCGCTACCTATAAATTTCACCAAAGCGATACTACCGGCAAAGAACAATACGCAGATACTTATCATCGACTTGCGGTGACTTGTAGCCCATGCGAGCAAGCGACCATAGAAGCGGTCGAAGGCATCAAGTCCACGAGTTACAGGCTCATAGAGACGAAGGAACAATTTGTTGCGGCGCTTGTGCAAGCGGAGCATTTGCGAGCACAACATGGGTGTGAGTGTGAGGGCGATAGTGGTAGATACTATCATAATGATTGTTACCATCCAACCCAACTCTTTGAAGAGCACACCGGTCATACCCTCTACCATTGTCAAGGGGAAGAACACACAGATAAGTGTGAGTGTAGATGCGATTACCGAGATAGCCACCTCGTTGGTACCATGCACGGCTGCTTGTCGGGGCTCACTACCACGCTCAATGTGGGTTGTTACGTTCTCAAGTACCACAATCGCGTCGTCCACCACCATACCGATGGCAATGGTAAGAGCCGAGAGTGATATAATGTTGAGCGAACTATCGGCTATGAGCAGATAGATAAACGCTGCAATAAGCGAAAGAGGAATAGTGATAACGATAATCATGGTTGCACGCCAACGTCCCAAGAAGATAAATACTACCAAGGTAACGAAGATGATAGCAAACATGATGGTCTCGAACAAGCTGTTGATTGTGTTGCGGATGTTGTCGGATGTATCGACAATCACACCCAACTTCACGTCCTTGGGCAAGTTCTTTTGCAAATCGGGCAATGCTGCTTTAACGGCATCCGAAATTTGTACCGAGTTGGCACCTGCTTGTTTTTGAACGATAATCATAGCACCTTGCACGCCGTCGTTATAGGCCTCTTGCAAGCGCTCCTCGATAGAGTCTTGCACAGTGGCTACGTCTTGCAAGTAGATAGTTTGTCCGTTGTAGTGACCTACAACGAGGCTATTCATTTGGCTTGCATCGGTAAACTCACCCTCTACACGCAGTGCATAGGTGTCCGAACCTATATCGAACGAGCCACCGGGCATGTTCATGTTCTCGGCTGCGATAATGTTCGAGATAGACTCCACTGTGAGGTTATATGCCTCCAACTTGTTGGGGTCTACATATACTTGAATTTGGCGTTTGGGAGCACCCGAGATAGATACCGAACCCACACCATCGACACGTGCCAAGGGGGTAGCTACCGCGTCATCAAGAATTTTGTAAAGGGCATTCATGCTCTCCTCGGCTTGTACCGAAAGGATAACGATGGGCATCATATCGGTGCTGAACTTGAAGATGATAGGATTCTCGGCTGCATCGGGCAACGAAGACTCTACCATATCGAGCTTGTCGCGCACGTCGTTGGTGAGCACATCTATATCATTACCATACTCAAATTCGAGCGTAATCAACGAGATATTCTCTTTTGACTTTGAGGTCATGTGCTTGAGGTCCTCTACGGCGTTGAGAGCATTCTCCAACGGACGTGTGAGGTTGGTCTCAATATCCTCGGCACTCGCACCCGGATAGGCTGTCATCACCATGATGGTGTTGGTCTCAATATCGGGATAAAGGTCGATGGGCAACTTCGTCAATGAGAAGAGTCCCAATATAGCAATGGCAACAAATACCAGAGCTGTCATAATCGGTCGTTTGACCGCACCTTCGTATAGACTCATGATTTATTCTTTTATTTATTGAGTTATAAGGGTTGTCTTACAGCTCTATTATTCTACTACATTTACTTTCATACCATCGCTGAGGCGTGATTGACCGGCCACAACTACTTGTACTTCGTGGTCGATACCCGACAACACCTCATAGATAGTGTCGATGTGGCGACCCAACTCTACTTTTACATACGATACAGTACCGTCGTTGTTGTATACATACACAAAGCGGTCGCCCGAGCCGGCGCGTTTTACCACTGCACGATCGGGTACTACTACGCGATCTTTCGAGCCGAAGTCGATTGTGGCACGTGCAAACATACCGGGACGTATGCGACTGTTGGCATTGGGTATCTCTACCTCAACACCAAATGTACGTGTCATGGGGTCGATTGTGGGATAGATGAGCGATACTTTACCGCCGAACAACTCATCGCCATACACGTCGAAGGTAATGTCTATGGGCATACCCATTTTTACCTTAGTAAACTCGCTCTCCGATACGTTGATAACGATTTTCACGGGGTTGATTTGCATCACGGTGAGGATAGCACCTTGTGCCAAGTCGCCACTATCAAAGTTGCGTGCAGTTACAATACCATTTACGGGGCTGAGGAGCTTGGTGTTCTCCATCAAGTTTTCGTATGCAGTCTTGGCTGCCTCAAATTGGGTTGTTATTTGATCCAATTGTTGTTGCGAAGCACCACCTACGGCTACAAGTTCTTTCGCACGGTTATATTCTACCTCAATATTATCGAGTTGTACTTTTTGTTGCATGATATTCGAGGCATCGAGCTCTACGAGCAATTGGCCTTTCTTTACCTTGTCGCCCACCTCAACATATATCTCACGAATGCGGCTGGGCATCGACGAGCTGATGGAGTTGCGCTTGTCGGGTTGTACAGTGGCAGTGTATGTCATTGTTTGGGGCACACTTTGCATAGTAGTTTTGTCGACCTTTACAGTCTCTACTTTCTCTACTACAGTGTTTTGCTCGGTATTGCCCGAGCAAGCGATGAGCATACCCATGCTCACTGCTGCAATGAAGAAAAGATTAATCTTTTTCATAACTTGTTTTTTGTCTTATGTTGTTTTTACTTATTATTTTTCTTTGTGCTCATACTTGGCTATGTCGGTAGTACCCAACAACTTTTGTATATCGCTCACTGCTGCAAGGAAGTCGTAGATGGCTTGCGAGTGGGCAAGACGCGCACGAGTGAGTGCAAGCTCGGCATCGTTCAACGACACGAATGTTGCCGAACCTATCTCAAAGCTCTTTTGCATGATGCTGTAGGCCTTCTCGGCTTGTTGTACACCCAGGCGGTTCGAGTCTATTTGCTTCAACGACTTGGTGATAGCATCGATTTGAGCCTCAACTTGCATGTTGAGCGCACGCTCAAGGTTGTCGCGTTGGAAGCCCATTTGAGCCACGGTAGCCTCGGCTTGCTTCACCTTGTAGTAGCGTTGACCACCCGAGAAAATGGGGATGTTCAAGGCCAAAGCCAATGTCGAATAGGGGTTGAAACGGAAGTTTTCAAATATCGCACCGTCGCTCATCGAAATCCAGTTGTAGCTGAATTGCGCTGCCAATGTGGGGATGTAGGCAAACTTTTGCAACGTAGCAGTCTTCTCCAACATCTTGGTTTGGAGGTCCAATTGGCGCAAGTCGGTATTGTTGTCGAGTGAGCGATCTATGCCCATTGTTACGTCAAACATGTCGCGCTCATAGTTATTCAATTTATCTTCGAGCACAATATCAATATCTACGTCGATACCCATCAACACCTTGAGTTGCAGTTTCGACAACTTCACGCCATTCTCGGCTTGGAGCAACGAGGGCTCTATATTGCGCACTGCCACGGCCGAACGCAACACGTCATACTCCGAGGCTGTACCTTGCTTGAATTGGTTGGCATAGGTCTCGGCATTCAACACAGCGTTGTCATATTGATCGCGCAACACGTCATACGAGTCTTGGCACAACAACACATTATAATATGCCTTTTGTACCTCGTTGATGAGCGAGAGGCGCGACGAACGAGCAGCCTCCATGGCGTTTTGCACGTCTATAGCAGTTATCTCTACACTCTTCCACAATTGGGGTGCAATGATAGGAAGGCTGGCCGAGAAGCCAAGTGAGTAGGTGTTATCGAGACCCACCTCAAAGCCCTCATTCGACGACGATGACGAGTCGCCCGACTCACCCGATCCAGGGAAAGGTATGCCCATGGCATTGTATATCGGTTCCAAATATTCGCCCACCATTTCGCCTACGTTAAATCCTTTACCCGACATGTACATGCGTTGCTTTTTGATAGAACGTTGATACGAAGCCGATGCGTCAATCTTGGGCAAGAGGCCGGCAATAGTTTCACGCTTCGAATAATCTTTTTTCTGCACGTCGATATCGGCAATCTTGATGGTGGGG
>JAFZFQ010000057.1 GCA_017555825.1 Bacteroidaceae bacterium
GTTTGTGCGACGCGATATTGCGTCTGTTGTAGTGGTGTTGATGGCAATGTCAATCGCTTTGTATGCAGGTGTGCAGTATAGTTGGTGGGGTAGTAGCGATTATATAGGACAATATGTCGAGTCTGGAGCCTATTCGGGCTTTTCGTGTGGAGAGAGTCAGAAACCTATGCAACAGCTCCTTGGCGAGTATAAAGAGTATACCCTATTGGGACGATTTCTCATATTGCCTGTTACCGTGGCGGTACAGTTCTTGATACCATTTCCATTTGAGACCGCTCCGGCCGAGTTTGGTATGCCACTGTCGAGTGCCTATGCTCGCATGAGCTATTTGTGGTATATAGCTGCCATACCTATGATTCTGTTTTACCTATTGCATTGGTGGCGCAAAGGTTGCGATGTACGACTCTCGCTCATGGCACTCGTATCGGCCATGGCCTATTGTGTGCCGGCATTCATATCGGGCGGTGTAGTATCGCGATATGCCTTCTGTTTTGTACCCATGTTGTCGGTGGTAGGAGCCTATACCTTGGTGCACATACCTACCTATAGCAAGCCATACAAGCGAGTGGCTATTGCCTTTGCCGTAGCATATGTCGTATTGATTTCTATAGCATTATATATAGGTGCTAATCCGTCTGTAATACTTTGATTGACAGGTTGATGTCGCCTGGCGTGGATTTTGTGAACTTTATAATTAGGAACATTCATTTGTGTTATTGCAATACTTTGCTTACCTTTGTCAATACACACTACACACAATGAAGAAAATACTGATAGTTACATCGTCCTACTCGTTTGTCCGGTCGTTTCTTATTCCTCATATAGAATATTGGAAGAGAAATGGTTGGGTGGTAGATGTAGCATCGGATGACGATGGCTCGACTATCCCCTATGTAGACCATCAGATAGATATACCCGTAAAGCGCACGCCATTTCATTCCTCCAACATTGTAGCTATCAAGAGGCTTGCTTCGCATCTCGAGCAAGAGCATTACGACATTATCAACTGTCATACGCCCATAGGAGCCATGGTGGCTCGATTGGCGGCTCGCAAAGCGCGTCGCAAGGGTACTAAGATTGTTTACATGGCGCATGGTTTCCATTTCTACAAGGGAGCTCCACTGCGCAATTGGTTGCTGTATTATACAGCCGAGAAGTGTATGGCTCGATATACCGATGCACTCATCACCATCAATGATGAGGATAGACTCAATGCAAGCAAGTATCTGCCCGAGATTTCTCGTCAATACTACCTCGAAGGCATCGGCTACGATATAAAGCACATAGGCGCGTGTAGTGCCGAGGAGTTGCAGCGCTTGCGTGAGCAATACAATTTGCGCGAAGACGACTTTGTGCTGCTCTACATAGCCCGCTATGCACTACACAAAAATCACAGGTTTCTCATCAAGGCATTTGCCGAGATACAACAGAGTATACCTCATGCCAAGTTGTTGCTTCTTGGCGAGGGCGATGATATGGAGGCCTGTCGAGCGCTTGCACAACAGCTTGGGGTGAGCCATTCGGTTATCTTTGCCGGCTTTCAGCCTCAGATATCGGGCTATCTGTACCTGGCCGACGTGGGTGTATCGCCCAGTTTAATGGAGGGATTGCCCATAGGTGTTGCCGAGGAGATGTTTGTGGCCTTGCCTGTTGTGGCGAGCGATATACGCGGACACCGCGACCTCATAGACGATGGCAAGAACGGCATGCTGTGTAGTGTGAGTGATACGAGCCACTTTGTGAGCAAAATAGTCTATCTGTATAATAACCCCGAAGAACGGCGCAAAATGGGACAGATGGCGCGCGAAAACATCTTGAAGTACTCGGCCGAGAATATCATGCCTCAGTTGCTCGATATATTGCACAAAGAGCTGTCGCGATAATAAGCTACACATTATATATAGAGATACCCCAAGCCGTTATCGGCAAGGGGTATCGTTTTATTTGAGAGGATACTATGTGCTGTGGTATCACTACAGTCGGCTGCTCCTCCAAAACCCGATTGTGTGGCGTGAACCTGCGCACTCGTACACCTCTCGCTACTATAAACATTGTTCGTTGCCAAAAGTTCACGGCAGTTCAAAAAAAATTTTTTTGAGAAGATCGATTTTTTTCCTCGGTCTAATAATAGAAAGGCATTTTTTGTGTAAGTTTGCAAATAAACAAAAACAATAAATTATGAAAAAAACATTGATACATTCGATCGTTGCACTTAGTGTATTGCTTTGTGCATCAGTGGTATGCGAAGCTCAGTCGTTGTCGCAGTTGGGTAAACTCATGGGTGCAGGCACTCAAAAGCAAGATACTACAACCACAGAGCAAAAGACTGAGAACCAGGTGATGTCGCAGTTGGGTAAGCTCGTAGGCGGCGCTACTCAATCGGGCGAAACCACTACTACAGAACAAAATGTTGAGGACCAAGTAATGTCGCAGTTGGGTAAACTCATGGGTGGTGCTACTCAATCGGGCGAAACCACTGCTACCGAGCCAAAGAGTTCTACTACTACCGGTAGCACAACCTCGCAGTTGGGCAATTTGTTGAATAATGCTTTGAGCGGTGGAACATCGTCGGGTGCGTCGAGCTCAAGTAGCAATGCCACATCAATCTTGGGTGATATTATCGGTGGCGTTATTGCTGCCAATACCGAACTTACGGTAGAGAGTCTTGCGGGTACTTGGAGTTATGTTGCTCCTGCTTGCAAGTTCGTCTCAGAAGATTTTCTCAAATCGGCTGGTGGTGAGGTTGTTGCATCAAAAATTAACGAAGAACTTGCTCCGCTTTATGCCAAGGTTGGTGTTACCAATGGCTCGTTTGGCTTTACGTTTGAAGAGAGTGGCGATTTTGTAATGAACTACGGTATATTGCCCATTGCAGGTGTAGCTACCAAAGCCGAGGAGAAAGGCATCTTTACACTCGAATTTGTGAAACTTGGAACTATAGCAATTGCCACCACACCGGCACATTTTGAAGTTGTTGGCGACAAGATGATAATGCTTTTTGAGGCCGACAAGCTCGTCAATATGCTACGCTCGGTTGTCAGCAAGTTGGGTATCACATCGCTCAATACCATATTTGGGTTGGTCGATAGCTATGATGGCGTGCTCATAGGCTTTGAGTTGAACAAGCAAGCCGCCCAATAATAGCGCACGTTGTAAGTACATGAAAAAAGCCGACGAAATATCTTCGTCGGCTTTTTTCATTGTATCGCAGTGATGTTAGAATTTGGGATTCATACCCAAGTTGTACATCATAAACGAGTATACATTGGCTTTCTCCTCGATGATTTTGTGGCGAGGTCGGCCTGCGCCGTGACCTGCTTTTGAGTCGATGAGGATGAGAGTGGGGTTCACGCCACTGTCGCAGTGTTGCAATTGAGCTGCAAACTTGAATGAGTGAGCCGGTACTACACGGTCGTCGTGGTCGGCTGTTGTCACGATAGTAGCGGGGTAGGTTACACCCTCTTTGAGTGTGTGCAAGGGTGAGTAGCCCAGCAAGTAGCGGAACATCTCCTCGCTATCTTCGGCTGTACCATAGTCGCCTGCCCAGCCCCAACCGATAGTAAACTTGTGGTAGCGCAACATGTCGAGCACACCTACTTGGGGAATAGCTACGGCAAACAAGTCGGGGCGTTGTGTCATACAAGCACCTACGAGCAAGCCACCGTTTGATGCACCGTTGATAGCCAACTTGGCGGGTGAGGTATATTGCTCAGCAATGAGGTACTCGGCAGCGCTTATAAAGTCGTCGAAGACGTTTTGTTTTTGCATCTTAGTGCCTGCCACGTGCCACTCTTCGCCATACTCGTTACCACCGCGCAAGTTCACATCTACATATATACCGCCTTGCTCCAAGAAGGGTATCAAGTTGTCGATGAAACGGGCGGGGAGTGAGTTTGAGAAACCACCATAACCATACAACAGGGTGGGGTTCATGCCGTTCTTCTCCAAGCCCTTGCGGTGAGTGATGGTCATAGGTACACGTGTACCATCTTTGCTGGCAAAGAATACTTGATAGCTCTCGTAGTCGTCGCTGTTGAAGTCTACATCGGGAGCATAGTATTTTTCCGACACATTGTTCTCAACATCGAGGCGATACACAGTGCGAGGCATGATGAACGATGTGTAGGTATAGAACGCCTCTTTCTCATCTTCCTTGGCACTGATGCCTTGCAGTGAGCCTTGTCCGGGCAACTCTACCTCATAGAGTCTCTCGCCCTTCATGTTGTAGCAGTACAAGTGGCTCATCACGTCGATGTCGTACGATGCGAGTATGTTGCCGTTGGCGAGTACTACGTTGCTCAACACATAGGGTTGCTCGGCAATAATCTCTTTCCAATTGCTGCGTTGGGGGTTGCGGGGGTCTACAGCTATGAGGCGGTAGCGAGGAGCGTGGTCGTTGGTAAATACCAAGAAGCGACCATCGTTCATGCCCAATACGCTGTACTCGTAGTCGTAGCCCTCAATAATGCGCTTGATGGGGGCGTTGTCGGTAGTGAGGTCTTGAATGTATAGTGCTACACCCGATGTGCCGGCGCTCTCCTCGATGATGAGGTAGTTCTTGTCGTCCGATACGGTAGCTCGCACATAGCGGCGCGAGTGCTCGTTGTTGCAATATACCTTCTTGTCGTTCTCGGCATCCGAGCCCAATTTGTGGTAGTATACTGTGTGGTACTCGTTCATGGCCGAGAGTTCTTTGCCCTTCTCGGGCTTGAAGGCACTGTAGAAGAAACCATCCTTGTGCCAAGCGATAGGCGAGAACTTGATCCATTGCACGTGGTCGGGCAGGAGTTGCAAGGTGTTGAGGTCCATTACATATATCTCGTTCCAGTCCGATCCGCTACGCGAGATAGCGTAGGCCATGTACTTGCCATCGGGCGAAATCTCAACCGACGAGAGGGCTACAGTGCCATCCTCGCTCAGTGTGTTGGGGTCGAGTATGAGGCGAGGCTCGGCATCGAGTGTCGCTTTCTCATAGAGTACGCTTTGGTTTTGCTTGCCATCGTTGCGATAGAAATAATATTTGCCGTTTTTCTTGCTCGGCATGGTCTCTACGGCATAGCCTGTGAGGGCATTGAGGCGGTCGCGCAGTTGGTCGCGGAAGGGGATAGCATCGAGATACTTGTGAGTTACTTCGTTTTGAGCCTCCACCCAGCGGGCAGTAGCTTCCGAGGTGTCGTTTTCCAACCAACGGTAGGGGTCGGCAACGGGCACACCCCACAGGGTGTCGCATACAGCCGTGCGCTCGGTATCGGGGTAAGTAATTTTATCGCCCGACGAGCATGCTGTTGCAAGAATTGCTCCCATAATCAATAGCGGTTTGTTGTTCATAGATTTGTGTTTTTTAGTGTATTGTGTATTGTTGTGATTGCGTATAGGTATATCCCATTCGGCAAATTTAATAAAATCTCTTTACATTTCCCGCAAGTGCCCCCGTTTTCGGCCTCATATTGCTGCGTAGCGATACAAAAAAGCAGTGCCGAGGGGTGCACGGCACTGCTTTTTGCTATAGGATGGTATTACTCCCAACCATCGGTCGAGCCATCGATCGATATTTCTAAATCGTTTTTTCATAATGGTTGATATTAGTTAGGTAAATAAAAAAAGATCCAACGCTATATCACCATTCGCTCCTCAATAGTGCAATAATATAATAGGTTTATATATAAAGAAAGTGTGGAACCGCAATACCTAAAAACAAGTGGTTTAGTCCAGTCCAATTTCTATAGATTCTTGCAGCATTGGGAGAGTGGTAAGCCGAGGCTCCTGTAGACAAAAACTGTGTAAATACACAAAAAATGTCTCAAACTCCGCGCGTAATTTGTGATTAAACCACTATATTTGCAGACGAAAACTGTGTAAATACACAAAAAATGTCTCTGTATGAAATTCGAAAGAAAACATTACATTGAAAAGTTGATAAGTAGCAAGCATAATCATTTGATAAAGATTGTTACTGGGTTACGACGTGTTGGCAAATCGTATTTGCTATTCAACCTTTATAAACAACATCTTTTAGATAACGGTGTTGATACCAACCATATCATCGAAATAAGACTTGACTCATTTGCTCATCGCAAATATCGCAAGGCAGAAACTTTATATGAATATGTCGAAAATCTGACAAAACAAGATTCGCAGATGTATTATGTAATGATTGACGAAGTTCAGATGCTGGAGGATTTCGTAGATGTACTCAATGGTTTTCTACATATAGATAACCTTGATGTATATGTAACAGGAAGTAATGCAAAGTTCCTTTCTTCTGATATCGTTACTGAATTCAGAGGAAGAGGAGTTCAAATCCACCTCCAGCCGCTATCATTTAAGGAAATAAAAGAAAAGTCAAATGATGACACATCTTCATTGTGGCGAGATTACATTTATTATGGAGGGTTGCCAATGGTTATCATTGAGAAGGATAAAGCACGAAAAGCAGAAATGCTTCATGAGTTACTTAAAGAAACATATTTAAGCGATATAATCGACCGCAATAATGTGAAAAATGATGCAGAATTAGAAGAATTATTCTCTCTCTTGGCATCCAATATAGGAGCCTTGACTAATCCCAACAAATTGGCTAACACATTCGTTAGTGAGAAAAAGGTGAAAATAAGCCACAATACAATAAAAACTTATATTGACTATTTTATAGACTCTTTCCTCATTTACAAAGATTTTCGCTATGATATCAAAGTAAATAAGTATATAGATACTCATTACAAATATTATTTTGCAGACCTTGGGTTGCGCAATGCACTTCTAAATTTCCGACAAGTGGAACCAACTCATATTATGGAGAATATCATATATAACCATTTGATTGGTAA
>JAFZFQ010000058.1 GCA_017555825.1 Bacteroidaceae bacterium
TAGTGAAGTTTTACTCGCGATAGTATACACGCTTTACACGGCTCGATATAGAAGTGAGCACCTCGTATGATATGGTATCGAGTTTTTGTGCTATCTCTTGTACGGGCAGGTGCTCGCCAAATATCTCTACTCGGTCGCCTTCGTTGCAGGGAATATCGGTAACATCTATCATACATATATCCATGCACACATTGCCCACAATGGGTGCTCGATGGCCGTTTACCAATACCTCGCCACGACCGTTGCCCAAGCGACGGTCAAATCCGTCGGCATATCCGATAGGTATGGCAGCAATGCGCGATGTGCGTGTGAGTACCCCATTGCGTCCGTAGCCTATGGTGCATCCTGCTTCATACTCGTGTATTTGTAGTATGGTTGTTTTGAGGGTGCTCACAGGGCGCAGTATCTGTGATGTCTCTATGGGCGATACTCCATACAAGCCTATGCCCAGGCGCACCATATCCATTTGGTGTTCGCTAAATCGGGTTATACCTGCTGTGTTGAGTGCATGGCGCAATACTTTATGCTTCGAGGCATTCTGTATGCGGTCGGCGCAGTGTGTAAATGTGGCAATCTGTTGTTGTGTATAGTTGTCGTGTGCCACCTCGTCGCTACCGGCCAAGTGGGTAAATACCGAGCGAGCCATGAGTACGATTTGCGATTGTAGGATGCTTGCCAATTCGTCTATTTGGTTTTCGGTAAAGCCAAGTCGGTGCATGCCCGAGTCTATCTTTATGTGTATGGGATAGCCCGAAACACCCAATTTCTCGCCCTCGGCAAGTAGTGCGTTGAGCAGATTGAAGCTATATATCTCAGGTTCGAGTCGGTAGCTGAAGAGTGTGCGGAAACTGCTTATCTCGGGATTCATCACGATAATAGGCATGGTGATACCGGCCTTGCGCAACTCGGCACCCTCGTCGGCCACGGCTACGGCAAGGTAGTCTACACCATGTTCTTGCAGGGTCTTGGCTATCTCGTACGAGCCGGCTCCGTAGCCAAATGCCTTCACCATACACACCACCTTGGTGTCGGGGTGCAATAGGCTGCGATAGCTGTTGAGGTTGCTCACAAGTGCGTCGAGATTGACCTCAAGGATGGTTTCGTGTTGCTTCAACTCCAATGCCTCCGATATGAGCTCGAAGTGGAAGTCGCGCGCTCCTTTGATGAGTATCAGTTCATTGTGGAACATGTTGGGAGTGAGCATCTCGGTAAACTCGCGTGTGCTGCTGTAGAACTCCTTGTCGATGTCAAACAAATAGGCGTTGTCCGATATGATGGGGCCTATACCTATGAGGCGTTCTATGCCCTTGCGCTTGAGCAAATCCGATACTTTGCGATAGAGTGCAGCAGGAGGAAGTCCCGTTTGGAATATGTCTGAGAGGATGAGCGTGCGCTTCATGTTGCCTGTGGCAGCACGGCGTGCTTGGAAGTCGAGTGCTATCGTGAGCGAATCCATATCGCTATTGTAGCTATCGTTGATTATCAGGCAGTTGTTGTTGCCCTCTTTTACCTCCATACGCATGGCCAGCGGTTCGAGTTTCTTCATTCTCTCGGCTATCACGTCGGGGTGTCTGTTGAGGTAGAGCATGATAGCCAGGCAGTGTATGGCATTCTGTATCGATGCGTCGTCGGTATAGGGGATAGTTACCTCAAGCAGGTATTGCAAGTAGGTATATTGTATGAGAGTGCTGTTTTCGCCCTTTTCAATAGACGATATGTACAGGGGTTTGTCGCGGTCTTTGCGCGACCAAGCTATCTCATAAGCACCCAAGCAACGTTTTTCGATGCAATCGCACAGTATCTCATTGTCGCCATCATAGATTATACAGTCGCAGCCTTGTAGCAATGAGAGTTTCTCCATGCACTTTTGTTGTATCGATGCAAATCCCTCTTGGTGTGCGTCGCCTATGTTGGTTATCAGACCTATGGTGGGGTGTATAATCTCTTCCAGACGGTGCATTTCGTCGGGTCGAGAGATTCCGGCTTCAAAGAGAGCCAACTCGGTTTTCTCATTCATCTGCCACACCGATAGGGGTACACCGGTCTGCGAGTTGTAGCTGCGCGGCGATCGCACAATGTTGTAGTCGTCTTGCAAGAGTTGGTGCAACCACTCTTTTACCGATGTCTTGCCGTTACTGCCGGTAATACCTATGACGGGAATGTCAAATTGGCGACGGTGATGCGCTGCCAGCATCTGCATGGCTGCCAATGTGTTGTTTACTTGCAAGAAATTTGCCTCGGGCATCTTGTCGGCCTCGGCAGGCTTATAGTTGATGACAAAGTTGCGTACACCCTTGTCATAGAGTTCTTTTATGTATTTGTGTCCGTCGTTACGTTCGGTTACGAGGGCAAAGAAGACGCTCTCTTCGGGAAATGTCAGCGAGCGACTATCGGTGAGGAGTACCGACAGTGAGCAATCGGTGTGCAAGGTACAAGTGGCCTTGATGATTGTCGCTATTTGCGAAGTAGTGTAGTTCATCTTATTGTGATATTATTTGTTTCAATTCTTCTATCTCGTTTTGGTAGTTTATGCACTTGTGTGTGTGTTCTACCTGTTGCATTTGGGCTATGAGTTTTTGTGCAAAATCTCTATATGATTCGTTGTCGGTTCCGTTTAGGGGGCGGTGCTTCAGGCTGCGGTCTATCTTAAGGCAGCGCTCGGCTATACGGACAGTGGTGTCGGTAAAGTAGGCTTCCGACAGTCGTTCGTATATATAGGCTACTGCTTGTTGCGAGGGATGGGCCATGTCGTCGGCATAGAAGCGATAGTCGCGTAGCTCGTCAAGTACAATCTCGTAGGCGGGGAAGTAGCTACACATGTCGGGGCGATTCTTGCACAACTTGTCTACTGCGAGCAGTAGTGTCGACTTGCTCAGTTGGTTGTTGTGCGCACCGTCGCTCATGTGGCGTATGGGACTCACCGTAAAGAGTGCCCGGCATTGAGGGGCAACGGTAGCTACTCGGCACAGTATCTCTTCCCAGCGAGTCACTATTTCGTCTATCGAGAGCATACTTCGCTCAAAGAGTTGTGCCGGTTGCTTGTGGCAGTTGGCTACTACCTCTCCGCTTTTCGCCAGGCGGTATACGTATGCTGTGCCAAAGGTGACAATGAGTCTCTCGCATCGGCTCAGCATTGTCGAGGCGCGCTCGTAGCTGTCATTTATCAGTTGCAGAGTCTCCTGTGCCGATGTGGTGGAGAATTTACCATGGTGGTGGTAGGAATACCATACATCACCACTCTTTTGCAGCTCCTCTTGGGTGTATTTTTTTTCGCCGATGAGGCGCTCCAAGGCATTGGCTATTGACTCGGGATTGTATAGCGTGCCGAAGGGGTTGACTTCTATTGCAAATTTGGCCTTTTGCAGATATTCGCCCACATTGTCGGCAAAACACGAACCCAACAATAACATGGGGCTACCGTGTTGTAGGTAGCCTTTTTTCTCTTCTATTGCTATGGGTGTGCTCCACTTCATTGTTCTCTGCTTTTACGTCTTCAAATGTAGCTAATTTTTGCGAAAAATAAGTGTTAAACAATTCTATTTTAACACCTAACAAACAAAAATAAAATAAATGGTAAAAATACCACAAAAATATTTGGTAAAACTACCATTGCGATATTATCTTTGCCTCGTCGATTGTCGACAAAAGCTATAGATTGTGTAACGTAATAGTGTATTATAAGTATGAAGATGTATTTTCGTAATGACTTTGAGCGCGACTTTATGCGCGTGTATGAGCAAGTGCTCAAGGATTGTGGTCGCGAAGCCTTGCAGATGTCGCCGCGCGAGCTTGTGGCCAAGGCTGTGCACTCGCCGGCTCCCAAGTTCTATATTACCTACGAGATGGCTCGTCGCAATGTGAGTGCCTTGTTGCGTGGCTTGCATACCGACTGCAACAACAAGCTCAAGATGCAGATGTATGCCGATATTGCTCGTCTCACCATCGACTACATGCGTCGGCACAAGCGATATGCCGACGACTTCAATGGGGCGTTGATGGCTGTCTTGTCGGAGTATGAGGCTCCGCGTTTCTATATCAGCGAGAAAAGTGCCTATAATATGTTGTGCGCATTGCGTCGCCAACGCCGTAGAAATATTCGTAAAACCCTTTTTAAAGATTTGCAAGATGAAAAATAACAACAGTCGTATTTGTGAGGAGGTCTCTTTTGCCATTACCTATAGTGCTATTGAGGAGGTGCTTATGGCCGACTCGTCCTACATTGCTCGCTCTCTCTATGATGTTGCTGCCGAGAAGTCGTCGGTGCTTCCTATCATTATTACTGCCGACGACCGCGAGTTTATCCTATCGCGTGTGTTGCAAGCATGCAACCATATAGCCACCAACCTTGTGGCCTATATTGCACATGACACACAGTTTGCTCATGAGCCCTACACTTTTGTGTTGCACTTGCCTGTGCAACGCAATGTAGCTATCGACGCGCTCATCTCGCACGAGTTGTTGCGTGCCATTGTGGCCTATGTATTGGCCGGGTGGTATGAGTTGCGACTGCCCGACATGGCCTCGCGTCAGTGGCAACTATACGAGGCGGCCATTGCCATGATACGACACGACGTGTTTATGGCGCAGGGTAGGGTGCGTCGTGCTTGTAATTATGTGTAGAGTGATGTTGTGTGTGTGAATTCGGTTACAGTGCCCTCGCCTTGGCGGGGGCATCATGTTATTGCCAGGGACGGCGATGCAAGAAGTTGTACAATGGACGGGGCAACATAGCCACTAATACGGGGCGCAACAATTTGGCATAATACCAGAATGGTAGGCGCAATTTGCGGAAAGCGTGATAGTAGGTGTATATCTCGTTGCAACGGTTTTTCCATTTGCGGTTTACAAACGAGTTCTCGTCGTCGCGATAGCGGAAAAGCACTTCTTGGATGTTGTATCCGCGATAGCCACGTGCATAGAGGCGCACCATCATGTAGTAGTCTTCTACGCGATGCATATTTTTGTCTTGCTCGTATAGCTCTATTTCCATCAGAGCTTTGCGGCGTATCATGCAAGTGGGATGTGAGTGGGGTATGCCAAAGGCAAAGTCCGACGGACGTGGACGCTCTTTGTAGCGCATGGTCATGAAGTCGCCCTCTTTGTTGAAGTGTGTAGCGGCTGTACCTACAATAGCATACTGAGGGTTCTTGTCCAATATATCAACTTCTTTTTCAATTCGTGTGGCTAACGATACATCGTCGCTATCCATGATGGCTATATATTGACCTCGTGCTTGCTCTATGCAACGGTTGAGCACGAGGTTGCAACCTATATTTTTCTCGTTGCGCAATACGGTTATTCGGCTGTCTTCTTGGGCAAGTTGGCAAGCAATCTCGTAGCTGTTGTCGGTCGAGGCGTCATCGCATATTATCATCTCCCACTCGCGATAGGTCTGATGCATTATCGACTCTACGGCTCGGCGCAGACTCGATGCGTTGTTATAGACACCCATCACTACGGTTACAGTGGGGGTTATGCGATTATCTTGATTGTTGCACATTTCTTTTTAGTTCTTGCTTTTCCTCTTTTGTAAGCACGCTCAAGTATATAGTTGCCACATACATCACTATATATATCGGTGCTCCCGCCATGAGCCACACCCACGATGTGGTGTCGGCTATGTAGTGTCGCACGACGAGAAACACTGTTGCACAAGCGATTGTTGCTATAGACAATCGTCCATATACTTGCGCAAAGTAGCGCCCTATATTCAATTGCAATTGGTATCTGTAATAGATATTATTGGCTACGGTTGCCATGAGCGTTCCGCCGGCCAGCGAACATATCAATCCTATAACTCCATAACAAGGTGCTACATAATACGATGCAATTGCGCCCGCAAATATACAAATAAAATTGATAATTGACATGATTTTTACACGGCCTTTTGCCTCGATAAGTGCATTGCCGTAATCCTGAGATAGTTGCACCATCCATGAAGCCATTATTATCAGGGCTATTGTGGAAGAATTTCTATACTCGGGGCCTACCCACAGTGTCACAAAGCAACTGCCAAAAATGGCAAAACCACTCAGTATACCCATTTGCACAATGGCTATCAGTCGCCCTATTTTTATCATGCCGGTTGTTACCTCGGCACTCGATGGATTCTCTTTCATGAGGCGCGAGGCTCGCGGGAGGGTCATGCGGTTGATGGTCTCGGCAAAGAAGCCATACATGTTGCCTATCAATATACCTATACCCACTATACCCACCGTTGCCGTGTCAAATCGCATGCCGGCTACTATCTGTCCGGCATTCCACTGCAGGGCGCAAGTGGTGGCATAGAGGGCTATCCAGCTCGTATACTTCAAGATGGGGCCTCTATCCATGCCTTCGCGGGCAAAGATGTGCTTGCGACCTATCCGTTTGTGCACATACACCAGCGTTGCCACTGCCATTGCTATGTTCAGTGCCATTTCCAGTGCTATGAGGGCAAGAGCTTTGTACCCGCACAGTAGCAGTAGCACGAAGCATACTACCCTTATGGCATATTTGATGGGTTGTAATATGCGCGGAAAGGCAAACAGTCCGCAACCATTGCATATCGCAGTGAAAGCATTGCCGGGTATAATCACGGCGAGAGCCACCACTACAACCACTATCATCTGTCGCACGCACGACAGCTCTTCGTTAGTGAAGTTGCTACTCCATATCTCTTCGCAGTAGTGGTACAATGCGGCACCACACACCAGCAACACGATGCTTATAATGCCATATATGCCGGTTGTCGTTGTCAAGAATCGAGCCTCGCCTTCTGTGTCGTTATGGGCGCGATAGTGCGCCACATAGCGGGTGATGGTCTTGCCCATACCCATGTCGAGTAGCACAAGGTAGGGCGTCAGTGCGCCTACGAGTGTATATAGCCCATACTGCGACGCGCCCAAGTGTCGCACAACAAAGGGTGTAAGAAATATACCTGTTACCGTTATCAGAAACAGGTTCAAGTAGTTGTATAGTGCGCCTTTGCGTGCTTCGAGGCTCATTGGTGTGTTGCGAAAAGGTCTTTAGAGCCACAAGTGCCTCTAAAGACCCTATTCAATTTTTCTTGTCGTTGTTTTTTACTTTTCCCTACTATTAGTTGCAGCCGCCATTGCAGCCATCGCAACAGCCGTCGTTGCAGCCACCGTCGCCACAGCCGTGGCTACCGCAACCGCAGCAACCGTGTTTGGGGTTCAACTCCTCTTCGGTAGCCTCGCGCACAACCTTTACAGTGCCTTTGTAGTGCAAGTTTTCGCCGGCAAGGGGGTGGTTGAAGTCTACTGTCACGCCGTCGTTTTCTATCATGAGCACTATGCCATACACCACAGCGCCCTCGGTGGTGCGCATGGGTATTTGTGCGCCGGGATACACGCGCTTGTCTATCTCGCCCTCTTCGTTCTCAAACACCTCGCGGTCGAGTTTCATCATGTGCTCTTGCGAGCGGGGGCCGAAGGCATCCTCTACGTTCAATGTAAAGTCGAAGCTCTCGCCCTCTTCAAGGCCGGCTATGCGCTCCATAAACTTGGGCACTACAGCCTCGTCTACGCCATATACAAAGCACTCGGGAGCCTCGGGCTCGGTGCTGAACATCAACTCTTCGGCTTCGCCGTCGGTAAAGGCATACAACTCATATTCGAGTTCTACCCATTTTCCTGTTCCAATTTTCATCTTTGTTATTTTTTTAAATTTGTTATTACTCTCTTTCGTTGCCCTCTTCGTGGCAATATTTTGTGTCGTATACATCCAAGATGCGCTCTACATTGAAGTAGAATCCCTCGATGTTGCGATTGTTCTTCTCTATCTCTATATAGTCGTAGCAGGGGGCTACAAACACAAATTCAACACCCTTCATGCCCAGGCAGTTGAGCACTATATACTCGTGTGTCGGATATATCACGTGCCAGGCTGTCTCGGGGCTCAGGCCATCGCCGGTGGTCAATATGGCGTCTATGAGCATGTCCAGTCTATACTGCCACACCGATGCCTCTTTATAGCGGTTTACGCCCTTCAGCGCGTGGACGAGGATGTTTATCTGGCGCAGGTCGAAGGGGTCGTCGTTCAATGTCTGCTGGGCAAACTTTATCAGGTTCTCATACTCGGCCACACTCAACTTCTTGCCTTGCTTGTACAGGTGGTCTATTTGGTGAGCATACTCCGACTTGCGATACGGGTTGTAGTCCTCTTGGAATGTATATCCCAGGTAGTAGTAGTGATACTCTTCGAGCGTCATTGTTGTGTCGTTCGAGTAGTATTTGGCCGTGAGGGTGGGGTAGTAGTAGACCGATAGCGGGTCGTTTACAGCCTCCTTTATTTGTGTAAAGTCGGGCAGTATCATTTCGCTATCTTCCTCCTCGCTCTGTGCCACAGCACTACCGCATAGCAGTGTTGCAAGGAGTAGGAGTGCTATTTTTCTCAATATATCGTGTGGCATTGTGTTGTTTTCTTCTCGTGGTTTGTGGCGTGTGGCGGGGTGTGTGGTGCCGTGCGCCTACTTCTTGCAAAGGTACTCTTTTTTACGACCCCTCTTGTATAGAATTTTTTATTTAACAATTCTTTACAATTTGGCCGCCACCTTGCCACACTCCGGCTCTCAAGCATGCCTCGCTACTTCATTACCACCTCCGCTACACATATATAATATATGCCCTCGCTTATCGGTCTCCTATTTTGTAACACTTTTGTAATATTTCTCTCCCCCTTGCCTCTTGTTTTCTTGTTTAGGTCTACGCTTTTGCTCTTTTTTCCACTCCTTTATGCTCATATACGACCCGTGTTCAAAAAAATATTCAAAAAAAATTGTGCAAACGTTTTTTTTTCTTTAAGTTTGCATCTTAGATAACTATCAAATTTATTCACTAATAATTTATCTTATGAGAAAATTTTTACTAACCCTTTTTGCAGCCGTTGTTGCTACATTGTCAATGGCGCAAGACTATCCCGTGGTTACATCGGTCGATGAGCTCAACGCTCAGCCCGAGGGTACTACCGTATTATTCCGCGATCTTCGCACTGTTACAGTCGAGGAAGATAACGGATGGTATGTTTCTGAAACTATCTGCTTGGAAGACGGTGTTACCGAGGTTACAGGTAACGTATACCCCGTTCCCGTTTGCTTCACAGCTGTTGGTAAGCTTGTTACAGGTACCGACTATGACGGCGAAGTATATCGCGAGTTTGAAGTTGAGAAAGTAGAGTATGTATCTGAGTTCGCCACTCTTGGTGCAATGATGAACTATGCATCTTCTTCAAGCAACTACGATATCATGCTCAACTCTAAGGTTGTTAAGGCCAACAGTGGTAGCGCTATCGTTACTCACGTTATCGACAACTATGTATTCTTCTATACTCAAGTCAAAGGCTACTATGGCATGAGCAATGTCTATGGTATGATGGAGTGTGAAGATACATCAGACACTTGGACTTACTTCGTTGGTGCCGAGCTCGTTTCTCCCGAGGGCTGGAGTGGTTTCTTTACTCCCACTTACAAAGAGTATAACGACGACTATGATGTTGTAGCCCACAAGGGTGGCAACTTCAAGCTTGCCAGCGGTCTCTATCTCTATGCCTACAACTGGGAACCCTACACTATCGCTTACGAGGCTACCGACTTCGAGAGTGTAGTCGAAGGCTATGTACAAGAGGCTCAACCCGTGCGCTTTGCCCCCGGTGGTACTTTCGTTGAGAAAGATGGCAAAATCTACTACGAAATCACTATCCAAGTTGAGAAATACGACTACGATACTTGGGAAATCTACTACGAAAACGTAGACATCTCTATCGAGTGTGCTGCTCCTGCTTACGTTGGTCTTGCCGACCGTGTAGGTCAAAAATGCGACGAGTACATCTGTGGTGTGTGGGACTATAGCAACATCGGTAACACCGACCGTCTCCTCATCAACGAGTTCTTGAGCTCTGAGACCGAGTTCTACAACATTGGCGACTTCCTCTCTTACTATGGCGGTAGCGTTTATGAGGAAGAAATTCCTGCCGTATTCGACACTCCCCTCACTGTTACCTATGTGCTCGACGATGGTTCATACAAGTTCATCGTTATGGTACAAGACGAGACTGGTGCTTTGGCACTCAACTTCTCTGAGGCTCTCACTTACGACGATGATGGCAACCCCGAGGCCGACTATGCTGCCCTCAAGAATATCAAACCCGGCGACCAAATCGTTGGCGTGAAAGGTTTTGCTCAATACGAAACTGCTCAAACTGCTCCCAACCTCACTTGTGCCTACACCGATTGGTATGCCGAAGATTATCCCACTATCACTTTCCTCCCCGAGGTGGTAAGCTCAGGCAACGCCATTAAGCCCAACATGACTGTTACTGTCAACGACCTTCTCAACGAGTATCGCGATTGCCAAGAAAATGGCACTATGCCCAAGATTGCTAACAATGTTGTTCGCATCCTCGATGCTCAAGTACTCGACACACTCGACTCTTGGGGTTACGAAAAGGTGAAATACCTCATCCAAGGCACCGACACAATGGAGCTCTCTAACCTCTGGGATAAGTTTGGCTTCCAAACTTACGAGCGCAACAACATTGTAGGTATCGCCGACTACTATATTGTCAACAGCAACTACATCTACCAACTCCAACCCCTCTCACAAGAGAGCATCACCGACGCATCACTCACTCCCGAGGTTTCTACTCTCGATGAGTTGGTTGCCAACGAGGGTACTCCCGTTATCGTTAAGAATGTCGATGTAGAGCGCGTTGCCATTTCTTCTTATGAAACAGCATACTTCATCTTCGCCGAGGTAGTTACATACGGCGTTGAGTTGGCCGGTCAATTCGACCTCTTCGGTATGTATGAGAATGGCCAATTTACAGTTTACGACATTATGGCCGTACACAACTTCGCTACTATCGACGACATCAACAGCTATGTAGCCGACTGTGATGGTGATGCTACTGTAGCATACGAGGTAACAAGCCCCGCTATTGTTACTCATGTAGTAGACAACAACGTATTCATCCAATACGACGGTGTAGGCTCTTATGGCCAATCACTCTGCAAGGGTAACGTTCTCATGGGTGTTACTACAGCAGTTAAGCAAGGCGACTTGATTAGCGGTATCAAGGGTATCTCTACTCCTTGTGTATACTACTACGACGAAAACTACAACCCCGTGGTTGAGAGTGGTGCAAGCTTCGCCCTCGCAGCCGATGCTACTATCGAAGTACTCAGCGTCGAGAACGAAATCAACTATGGTCAAGCATACGAGTATGCTCAACTCGGTTACAACCTTGCCGACGTACAAGGTGGTGCCGTCAAGATTACTCCCGTAGGCAAGCTCACAGCAGTCGATGGTCGCTACTACTACACCGAGATTGGCTTCTCTTACGACGAAGAGTGGAACGAAATCCCCGTTGAGTACACTATCGAGTTCATCTCTAATACTGTCGATTTGGCTACTTGGATCGATGCCGACTTCTCAGGCAACTCTATCGCCGGTGTGCTCGACTATAAGAACACTTCTGACGAAACTCGCTTCTACGTTCACGGCCTCGTTTCTAACACTATCGAGTGTGAGAACATTGCCGAGGTTATCGAGGTAGGCGAAAAAGCCGACTACTCTATGATTCTCGCCCTCGCCAACAATCCCGTTGTAACTTATGTTTACAAGTCAGATTGGAGCGCAGGCCTCATGGTACAAGACGAGACAGGTGCTATCTTCTTGTCATTCAACTATGCTAGCACACTCGACGGCATCAAGGTAGGCGACAAGATTGCCGGTGCACAAGGTAGCGCATCTTGGGGCTACGGTAGCTCACCCGCACTCTTCTGCTACGACGACAATACAGGCGAAGACTACCCCGTTACAGTTGTTAGCTCAGACAACCAAGTAGAGCCCGTTCTTACCACACTTGCCGACCTCGCTGCCGAGGCTGCCATCTATGCCGATTGGGGTTACTCAAATGAGTGGGTAAACCGTCTCGTTAAGTTGCAAGGCGTTACATACGGTATGACAACAGACTCTTGGGGTGATGAATGGCCCGCAATCTTCCAAGGCGAAGCATCATTGCTCGTGACAAGAGCATTTGCCGAGGCATTTGGCGTAACCGAAGGTCAAGAGTTCGACCTCGTAGGTGTTGTTGACAACTGCCGCATGAACCCCCACTACATCTACACTGTTATGCCTCGTACAAAAGAGGACGTAGCACCCGCAAGCGTTGAAGGTATCGAAGCCGAGAACAACAACATCTATCTCGATGCCAACTACAACGTAGTAGCTCCCGGTGCAGTAGCAGTAGCCCTCTACGACGTAAACGGTCGTCAAGTAGGCACTACAAGCGCAGCAGGTCTTGTCGAGGGTGTATACGTAGTACGCGCTACATATGCCGACGGTGCTGTATTAGCAGCCAAAGTTGTACGCTAATAAGCACACATACACACGCGGTGACGATACTATGATGAGACCGTCATCACAAGTCCGGAAACTATGATGCCACGGCACCACAAGTCCGCCACCGCACCCACCCAAGGGCGCTCCCAACGGAGCGCCCTTGCTTTTTATCCCCCGCCCGCAACATAAATTTATTTTAAAGACATAAGAACAAAAGAACATATTTCCTTTGAGGGTGAGTTTTTAAGACAAAAGAACATAAGAAACAAAAGATTTAGTGATAGAGAAATATGTCCTTATGTACTTATGTTCTTATGTCCAATTAATAAAAAACACCAGGCGAGGCTTATGTAACTTATGTACTTCTGTCTAAATAAAAACCTTAGGCGGGTCTTATGTACCTTATGTTCTTTTGTCTAATTAATAAAAAACATTAGGCGAGTTTTCTGTAACTTATGTTCTTCTGTCTAAATAAAAAACCACGAGGCGAGTCTTATGTAACTTATGTTCTTCTGTCCAATAAAAACCATCAGGCGTGGCTTATGTCCTTATGTTCTTCTGTCTAAATAAAAAAAACATTAGGCGTGTTTTCTGTAACTTATGTTCTTCTGTCCAATTAATAAAAAACTTAGGCGTGGCTTCTGTACCTTATGTTCTTCTGTCTAAATAAAAAAACATCAGGCGTGTCTTGTGTAACTTATGTTCTTATGTCTAAATAAAAACCACCAGGCGGGTCTTATGTGTCTTATGTTCTTCTGTCTAAATAAAAAACCACCAGGCGAGGCTTATGTAACTTATGTTCTTTTGTCCAATTAATAAAAACCTTAGGCGAGTCTTCTGTAACTTATGTTCTTCTGTCTAAATAAAAAACCACCAGGCGTGTTTTCTGTACCTTCTGTTCTTCTGTCCAATTAAATATCCCTCACCCCTCGCTTACTCTCAACTATCCCTACCTCTCGTTCTTCTTTGTAAATCTTTCTATTATTTATATAAAAAAATCACTCTTTCGCGATACAACATTATATAATTTATATTAACTTTGCCCCAAATATTATGGCTCGCACACCGTGCGTGCCACGACATACCGTTTTTTGACCACTGCAAATAAAATTATTAACTAAATTATAATATTTTTTATTATGAAAAAAATTACAACTTTGCTTTTAGCAATTTTAATGGTATTGCCCGCTTTGGCGGTAGATCTAAAAGGTGGCGAAGTGTTGTATCTCACACCCAACTCAAACTGGAATGTAGATAATGCCCGCTTTGCAGCCTATTTCTTTGGTAATGGTAATGCTTGGGTAGATGCAGTACCTGCTATATGTAAAGGTGTTGGTGATACTTATCAAGTAACAGCGCCGAATGGTAATTGGACAAATGTTATCTTCTGCCGCATGAACCCCAATGCCTCAGCAAATGAATGGAATAATGCGTGGAATCAAACAAGTGACCTTACTTATGATGGCACAAAAAACCATTATACGGTTAGTGCTGGAGCATGGAGCAATGGTGCTGGTACCTGGAGCGAGTATAAACCTTCAACTCCCGTTGTTACTTTAGTTGGTGCATTTAATAGCTGGGATAAGACAGCAACAGAACTTAATGCTGATGGTAAAGTATATACTGCATTTATTGATAAATTCGCTGGTGAATTTAAAATTATAATTGATGGTGCATGGTTTGGACAAGGATATGAGAACGTAAATAATGCTGTTTCTTTTGAACTTGGTACAGGTAATAACATGAAATGGAACGGTGCAGAAGGTGCTGTAAAAGTCGTTGTCAATATGATTGACCCTGCTAAATATCCTGTTCTTACTATTACAGAGATAGCACCACTCCCAACAGGCGAGTTTGAGGCCAACATTGCCTATGGCATGTACTACCTCTCACTTGGCGAAAGTGATGTAGAGGGTGCTACATGGTATGCAGCTCACTTTGTAAATGCCAATAATGGTAATGGTACTTGGGTGTACGGTCGTCGTGTAGAGGATTCGGGTCTTGTAGGTGTACACTTTGGTCTCAAAGATCAAAATAATACTTATACTCACATTGCATTCTGCGCTATGATGTGCGATGCTCCTGTGTTTAATGAAGAGAAAGGCGAACTTGAAGATGTAGGTTCTGCAGAAAAACTTATGAATTGGGAGTTTGTATATGCTCATACAGACTATGTTACATACGTGCCCGCAACTATACATGGTAATGTAAGCGTGTATAACTACAATGATAAAGTGTGGGAAGAAGTAAATCCTGATAAAGCTACCGCCCTTGACCGTGTTGAGGCTGCTAATGGCATTGGTTATGCCTATGGTGTAGTAAGTGCCGAAGGTGCTATCGAGGTATACAACGTGAACGGTGCTGTAGTAGCCCGTGGCAACAACAACGTAGACCTCCGTGGCCTTGGTCGTGGTGTATACATCATCCGCACCGGCAACCAAGTACGCAAA
>JAFZFQ010000059.1 GCA_017555825.1 Bacteroidaceae bacterium
GTGCTGTTGAGGCGGTAGAATGTAGTCTTGTTTACACCGGTGATGTCGTTAGTTTGGTTGCTACCACCGTCGTTGAAGATGATGTTGACAGCCTTCTCGGGAGCAACGAAGGTGTGCTTCAAGTACTCAACACCGTTTACGGTTTCGCTCTCGCTCATAACCATACCGGGCCAGTTGCCAAGGTTGCCACCCTCCCAAGCATAGAGGTAGGTAGTGGCGTATGCAGTAGCCTTTTCGAGGTATACTGTAATGTCGCCTTCGGGTTTCTCAACGGGAGCGCTGGGTGCGTATACCTTGTTCCATTTTGCCACAACGTCGTTGGCGCTGTAGGTACGGTCGGCAATTTCGCCACCGTTGGCATCTTTCTCAACATAGTCCCAACCGGGTCCGCTACAGTATTTGTAGGCATGCGACTCGTTGGCATCGGCAATGTCGATGGTGTAGTGAGTGTCGTCTACCTTGGTCATCTCTTGTTGAGACCAAGAGTTCATGGCACCTGCGATATAGCAAGCGTTGGTGCCGGCAGGAACGGTAACATTGTAGGTCAATGCCGCTGCACTAAGTGCAAACATGGCACAGAAGAAAAGTAAAATTTTTTTCATACTCAATTAGTTATTAATATGATAGTATTTATGTGTAGACAGTTGAGTAGATGGCAACCGGTGTATCCTCATGAGGAGGATGCACCGATTGTGAATTATCTTAGTATACCAATACTCGCTTGTTGTTGACAATGTACATGCCGGGAGCCATGCCGATAACCATGTTGCCACTTGCAACAGTGGTGTTTACCAACATACCTTGCATGTTGTATATGTAGAGAGTTACCTCGTCGGTAGTGTTGACGTAGATGGCGTTGTATGCACCGTAGACTACGAAATTGTTGGCAGTGATGTCCGAAAGACTCGACCATACGTTTTTCCAAGCCTCAACCACGTCACTCTCGCTCCAAGTGCGGTTTTGAACATCGGTCACACCGTCAACTTGCATTTCAACGTACTCCCAATCCTCGCCACAAGTATATTTGTATTGCATTGTCTTGCTTACGTTGTCGAGAGTGATGGAGAAGTGGTTTTCGTTTACTTGATCCATAGCAGCGAATGTCCAATTGTTCATTTCGCCTGCAATGTAGCAAGACTCTGTGCCATAGGGTACAGTTACGTTGTAGATGAGGGTTTCGAGTACGGGAACTTCAGGTTCTTCGGGCTCTACGGCGGGAACATTGGCCCAAGCCTCTACTACGTCGTTTTCGCTCCATGTGCGGTTGGGTACATCTGTGCGATCGGCTAACAATTCTACATATTCCCAATCCTTGCCACAAGTGTACTTGTACTCCATCGACTTGCTTACGTTGTCGAGAGTGACAGTATAGTGTGTGTCATCGACCTTTGTCATTTCAACTGCAATGGCAACACTCCAGCCATTGTATGCGCCTACGATGTAGCAAGCGGGAGTACCGGTAGGAACGGTAACGTTGTAGGTGAGTGTCTCAATCTCTTCGGGGGTGTCGGTGGGCATGTCGAGCCATGCTTCGACAACGTCGCTCTCGCTCCAAGTGCGGTTGGGAGCATCGCTGTGATCGGCTTTTTGCTCTACATAGTTCCAGCTTTGTCCACAACTATACTTGTACTCCATCGCCTTAGTAACGTTGTCGAGTGTGATGGTATAGTGAGTGTCATCGACCTTAGTCATTATGGGAGCGTAGGCAACATCCCAATTGTTGAATTCGCCCACGATGTAGCACAAGGGAGTACCGGCGGGAACGGTAACGTTGTAAACGAGTGTGCCGGGAACATCGGGCTCAACAACGTCATTGGGGTCGATAATAGTAACATCTGATTTTCCCGATTGGCTGTTGAGACGGTAGTATGTTGTTGCTTTTACGTCGTTGATGTCGTTTGTTTGGTTGCCGGCGTTATCGTTAAAGATAATATTTACTTGCTCAATGTTTTTGAATGTCCATTTGAGGTATTCTGCACCGTTTACCGACTCTGTTACGGTCATCTTTTCGCCAGGCCATTCGTTACCATAGCCACCCCAACAGTAGATGTATGTAGTAGTATAGGCTGTTGCTTTCTCGAGATATACCGAGAATTCAGTACTCTCTTTTACGGTGATTACAGTGCTATCGGTAGCTTTCACGGTAGTACCATCTACCAAGTTGGCAGTAAGAGTGTACTCACCTGCAGTAGCAGTAGTCCAAGTTGTTCCTTCGATTTTCTCGTTGTTGATGTAGTATTCTACTACAAGACCCTCACCGTTGATAACGTTGGCCGAGAGAGTAACTACGTCGTTTGTATATACTGTAGCAGGGGCATAGTGTACAGTGATAGTAGGCACCAAAGCCACTGTGGGAGTGATGGTTGTAAGCAAAGTACCATTGCCGTCGTATACGCCACCATTTACAAATGTAAGGTCGGCAGTTTGTGAGCTACCATTGTTGAAGATGATGTTTTTGGGGTCATTCACTTTGGTATTAACCCACTTGTAGACGCTGTATTTGTCGTTGATAGTAACACCTTCAACTGCTGTCATGCCTTCGCCGGGCCATGCGTTGTTGTTGGTAGCACCCCATGCATAAGCGTTTACTTTGTTCCATTTTACAGTGTTAACAAAGAATGCAACAGTCTCACCTTCATAGAATGACAAAGCACCCTCGGGGACGACAATTTCCTCGGCTTTGCCTTCGACGATATAGAGTTTCTTGCTATTTGCATCGAGTTTGATGGTGTAGATACCGGCTGCACCTTTCCACTTGCAGTTGCCTCCATTGTCGTAGAGTTTGGTTTCGTTGCCGGTGGAGTTGATGTCAGAACCAGAACCCAAGCTGGTGTTCCAGTTTTGTTCTTTGATAAACTTAAACTCTTGGTCGGTTGTAAGACTGATGTTCTCCCATACTTCGAGGTTATCCTCGGTTGAAGTGTAGGCTATAGCCGATGCAGGAGTCCAGCTTCCTAACGATCCGCTACCAATCAAATACCATGCGCCTGCGATTTGCGAAACCATCAGTGCGCACAAGAAAAGTAGAAATTTCTTCATATTCGATGCGTTTTTAATATGATTGAATTAAAATATTTTGATTTTCGATGTAAACTATCAAAGCTACACACTCGCTATGAGAGTATAGCTTTGACAAAGTTAATCGATTGTAACTTATTGGCTCTGTGTAAAATGTAATTATTGAGCGATAACTACTGCAAACGATTGCAGTATTCGTGCGATAAGGGTAAATTATGAGCCTTTGAGCAGATGATATTATATGTCGAGCACAAGCCCGTCGTATGCAAATTTTACATTCTCCGGAAGCTGTTTTGAGACCTCGGCATGGAAACCCATATCGTGCGACATGTGTATCAAGTAGGCTTGCTTGGGAGCGAGTCGTTCTATTACCGACAGTGCCGAAGCGAGGGTTTGGTGCGATATGTGGTCGGTGTGTCGCAAGGCGTTGATGATGAGCGTGTCGAGCCCTTGTAGTTGCTCATAGGTCTCCTCGGGCATTGTCAGGCAGTCGGTTATGTAGGCCATATTGCCTATGCGAAATCCTACAATGGGTAGATTGTAGTGCATGACACGTAGGGGGAGTATCTCTACGCCCTTGACTGTGAAAGTCTCGTATGGGGCAATAGCGTGTGTGTCGAAGCGTGGTATGCCGGGGTAGGGATTCTGCATGAAACAGTAGGGCAGACGTGTGCGCACGTCGTTGAGCACGCGCTCCTCGGCATAGATGGGTAGCGGGTCGTAGGTGCAGTAGGGGCGCAGGTCGTCGAGACCTCCCATGTGGTCGGTGTGGGCATGTGTGAGTAGTAGAGCATCTATGTGCTCTATGCCGGCTCTCATGGCTTGGTAGCGAAAGTCGGGTGAGCAGTCGATGAGTATGCGTGTATTGTCATACTTCAATATTGCAGAGCATCGCAGGCGCTTGTCGCGAGGGTCGTTGCTACGACATACCTCGCAGGTGCACAGTGGTTGTGGTACGCCGGTAGATGTGCCTGTTCCCAAAAATTCTATTTGTGCCATGATTGTTTCTATTGTTGCTGTTGGGGTTGAAAGTACTCAATATACATAGTTTACCTCGGGGGTAATTATGATGCCAAAATTCTCAAACACCGAGAAGGCTATGTCTTGCGCAAGTTGCACCACATGTCCGGGCTTGGCATTGCCGGTGTTGACTATGACGAGGGGTTGTTGCTCGTATACCATAGCGCCACCAAGGCTCTTGCCTTTCCATCCAAGGTGGTCTATGAGCCATGCAGCGGGTACTTTTACTTGCTCATCGTTTACCTCATAGTGTGGCATTTCGGGGTATTTCTCCAATAGCTTTTGGTAGTGTTCTCGGCCTATTACGGGATTGACAAAGAAACTGCCGGCACTGCCCAGTACACTCGGTTCGGGCAATTTCTTGCGACGTATCTCTATAACAGCATCGCGCACGCCTTGCAGAGTGGGGGTGTCGCCTACTACTTGGCGCAAATTGCCGTAGTCGAGGGTATATCGGGGTGTGAGGCTCAAGCGGAAGGTAACACCTGTTACAATATACATGCCTCGCCACTCGCTTTTGAATAGGCTTGTGCGGTAGCCATAGTTGCATTCAGAGGCTTTTATTGTACACTCTTTGAGTGTATCGGTAGCCAATAGCGATACCGACTCTATCACATCGCATGCTTCTACACCATAGGCGCCTACGTTTTGTACGGCACTCGCTCCTACTGTACCGGGGATATATGAGAGGTTTTCTATGCCATACCAGCCTTGTGCTACGCAGTGTGCCACAAAGTCGTCCCATATCCAACCACTGCCGGCATGTACGAGAATCTCGTTGTTGTCTACGGGTGTGGTGTTGAGTGTGGTGATGGCAGAGTGTAGCAATAATCCTTCGTACTTCTTGACAAACAGTAAGTTACTTCCCTCACCAATGGGCATGATGGGGAGGTTGCGTTCCTTGGCTTCGAGAATGATTTGGCGCAATTCGTCTACCGAATTATAGTCGGCCCATGCTTGTGCTTGTGTTGCTATGCCGAATGTGTGTCGGCTTGTGATATCGACATTTTCTTGTATCATGATGCGGTGTGTATATTAGTAGCGGAACTCCTCAAGAACTCCATCCGAGAAGAAGAGGTATGCTCCGTTGTTATATAACCATTGTTCTTTGAGTCCGTTGTAGGTGGGTATCTTGCTTACTTCGGCCGGGAGTCCTATTGATAATCGACACTCGATCTTGTTCATTCCCTTCAGTAGACGACTCTCGGTGATGGCCTCCCACACTTCGTCGCTTATTTCGCTGTGTGAGTTGCGTGGGTTTTTGTATGCAAAAAGTCGGTCGAACGACAACATTTGTGTGTGTGTCGAGCTCTTGGTTGTGATGTATACCAGAGCCTCTGTGCCACGGTCGTCGGTAAAGTGTATAGCCAAGGGCAATACGCTGTTGCCGGGTTCTACGGCAGTGACGTCTACAGCGACGAGGTGTCGACCTTGTATCACTTCGCCTTGCTTGTTGTACCAATGATTGGTGAGGATATAGAGCTTCTTGCCCACAAACAGAGAGCGAGCCATTGCTACGTCGTCCATATCTATAAGCGAAGGTATGAGCGGGCGATAGTTGCTGTCTTTTATCTCGTTGATACTCTTGCCGGTATAGTATGAGTAGGTGTAGTTGTCGCAAGTAAAAAGTAGGTATACTACCGCCTTGTTGCCATAGATGTTTTCTTCGCGGTATCCCTTGTAAAAGAATGTTTTGTCCTTGAAACCGGTGTTGGTTGCCGGGGCATTTCCCTCGGGGCGCAGCATGGGCGACAATTCATCTTCAATTGATACGAAAGCCTTGCCTTCGAGCCACGTGTGGCAACCTTTGTGTACGAAGTTGTTGTCTATCACCAGCTCCTCAATGGTGGGCTGATACACCTCCTGGTCTACCTTGATGCGAGGGATAGACTCGGTAGCTGTGTAGCACGATATGAGGGTTGTAGATAGTGCCAACAGAAAGTAGCTGAGTAGACGCAGTGGTAAATGTTTCATACTACAAAAGTAATGATTTATTTTTATTAGATAAGTCAATAAATACTAAAGATTGACCTATCTATGTGTTGCGATAGAATAAAAAATTGTCGCCGTTGCAAACCTTTTTTCGGCACCGTTGTTATAATATCGAACAGCCACCACAGCGACATGGCGATGCCGCAGCCAGGTGTGCATGCTGAGTTACGTGTGAGTCACCTTTGTTGCTGTTCGTTATGGCCATAGGCACTACAATGCAATAATGATATTCTTGTTTTTTGTGTGTTTCATTGGTATTATTGTACTTATCGGCCCTGTGGGTTAGATAAGATTCCTCTTTCTTGTTTTTGATACAGAGAAGGCTGCGTCGTGACGATGCGGCCTTTTCGTTGCTATTATATATTATATGTGTATAAAAAAGATGGATGCCTGCAGAGAGGCATCCATCGGTAGTATAGCGAATAATGGCAATGCTATTATTCTTCGCCCAAGAGGATCTCGAGGATTTGCCATGCCGAGCGCGATACGGGAGAACCCGGACCGAAGATGGCTGCAACACCTGCTTGATAGAGGAAGTCGTAGTCTTGTGCGGGGATAACACCACCGGCGATAACGATGATGTCTTCGCGACCAAGTTTCTTCAACTCTTCAATAACTTGGGGAACGAGAGTCTTGTGACCGGCAGCGAGTGACGATACACCGAGTACGTGAACGTCATTTTCTACTGCTTGACGAGCAGCCTCGGCGGGAGTTTGGAACAAGGGTCCCATATCAACGTCGAAACCACAGTCGGCGTAACCTGTTGCACAAACTTTGGCACCACGGTCGTGACCGTCTTGACCCATTTTGGCAATCATGATACGAGGTTGACGACCTTCACGTTTGGCGAATTTGTCGCACAACTCAGTTGCTTTCTTGAAGTCGTCGCTTTGTTTGTTTTCTGAAGAATACACGCCTGAAATAGTTCTGATTACTGCTTTGTAGCGACCTGCAATCTTCTCGCATGCGTCAGAAATTTCACCCAATGTAGCGCGTACATGAGCAGCCTTCACTGCGAGGTCGAGCAAGTTGCCTTCTTTTGTTTCAACACACTTGGTGATAGCTTCGAGAGCAGCTTGTACAGCAGCTTCGTCACGCTTGCCCTTCAAGTCTACGATGCGAGCAACTTGCGATTCGCGTACCGCAGTGTTGTCGATTTCGAGGATATCGATGGGAGCCTCTTTGGCAAGACGATATTTGTTAACACCAACGATGGTTTGTTTGCCAGAGTCGATGCGAGCTTGTGTGCGAGCAGCAGCCTCTTCGATACGAAGCTTGGGAATACCGGTCTCGATAGCCTTGGCCATACCGCCCAATTTCTCGATTTCTTGGATGTGCTCCCATGCTTTGTGTGCCAACTCGTTGGTCAACCACTCTACATAGTAAGAACCTGCCCAGGGGTCGATCTCCTTAGTGATGTAAGTCTCCTCTTGGATATAGATTTGAGTGTTACGAGCGATACGAGCCGAGAAGTCGGTGGGAAGTGCGATAGCCTCGTCGAGAGCGTTGGTGTGCAACGATTGAGTGTGACCAAGAGCAGCACCCATAGCCTCGATACAAGTACGACCCACGTTGTTGAAGGGGTCTTGCTCGGTGAGTGACCAACCTGATGTTTGTGAGTGTGTACGCAATGCGAGTGATTTGGGGTTCTTGGGGTTGAATTGTTGTACAATCTTAGCCCACAACATACGAGCAGCACGCATCTTGGCAACCTCCATGAAGAAGTTCATACCGATAGCCCAGAAGAATGACAAGCGGGGTGCGAAGGCATCGATGTCCATACCTGCGTTTACACCGGCGCGGAGGTACTCAAGACCGTCGGCGAGAGTGTATGCAAGCTCGATATCGGCAGTAGCACCAGCCTCTTGCATGTGGTAACCCGAGATAGAGATCGAGTTGAACTTGGGCATGTTTTGAGAAGTGTACTCAAAGATGTCGGCGATAATGCGCATTGAGAATTCGGGCGGGTAGATGTAGGTGTTACGCACCATGAATTCTTTCAAGATATCGTTTTGGATAGTACCAGCCATCTCTTCGAGTTTGGCGCCTTGCTCAAGACCGGCATTGATGTAGAACGCGAGTACGGGAAGTACAGCACCGTTCATAGTCATAGATACCGACATCTTGTTCAAAGGTATACCGTCGAAGAGAACTTTCATATCTTCGAGTGAGCAGATAGATACACCGGCTTTACCTACGTCACCAACTACGCGAGCGTGGTCGGCGTCGTAACCGCGGTGTGTAGCAAGGTCAAATGCTACCGAAAGACCCTTTTGACCCGAAGCCAAGTTGCGACGATAGAAGGCGTTAGACTCTTCGGCTGTCGAGAAACCGGCATATTGACGGATTGTCCAAGGACGAACAGCGTACATAGCGCTGTACGGACCACGGAGGAAGGGAGGAAGACCTGATACATAGTTCAAGTGCTCAAGTCCTTCGATATCTTCACGAGTATAAGTAGGCTTAACGGGGATAAGTTCGGGAGTAACCCATTTATCTGCTTCGTTGCAGGGCACCGAGCCGCAAGCCATCTGGCCGAAAGCATCGGCCTTAATATCTATATTTTTAAAATTAGGTCTCATCTTTTTTCTTTTTTACGAGTGATTAAATAGACAATTTGGCGTTGAAGCTCTTGAGTGTATCCAATACGTTGCTACGTACGTTGATAAACTCGGTGATGCCTATAGCTTTCAAGTCTTCGCTGCAAGCAGGAGCACCTGCTACTACGAAGTGAGCGCGACCGTCGAGATACTTGAATGCCTCGGGAGCGAGAGTTTCATACTCTTCGTCGCTTGAGCAGAGTACTACGATGTCGGCGTTGGCTGCGAGTGCTGCATCTACACCGGCTTGTACTGTATCGAAGCCGAGGTTGTCGATGATCTTGTAACCGGCGCAACCGAAGAAGTTAGATGAGAATTGTGAACGAGCCAAGCGCATAGCGAGGTTACCGATAGTGAGCATGAACACTACGGGTTGTTTCTCGGCTGCCTCAGTAGCCAAGCGCAATGCCTCGAACTCGCTGGCAGCGCGTTGGAAATTGAGTGTAGGCAACTCGGGAGTGCACTCGCCTTTGCAACCGCAACCGCATGTTGCAGCGGGAGCAATCTTCTCGGCAGCTTTCTCGTTGATGTTGGGATATTGGTTGCTACCCAAGAGAATCTCTTTGCGACGAGCTACGTTGCCAAGACGGCTAGCACCTACAGTGTTTACTTGCTCTTGGATGTAACCGGCCTTCAATGCAGCGTGGAAACCACCGCGCTCCTCGATGTCGAGGAACAATTTCCATGCTTGCTCGGCGATAGCTACTGTCAAGTTCTCGATGTAGTATGAACCTGCACCGGGGTCGGTAATCTTGTCGAGGTGCGACTCTTCTTTGAGCAAGAGTTGTTGGTTGCGAGCGATGCGCTCTGAGAACTCATCGGGAGTAGTGTAGACCTTGTCGAAGGGAAGTGTAGTGATAGAATCAACACCACCGAGGGCTGCACTCATAGTCTCAGTTTGAGTACGCAACAAGTTTACGTGTGCATCGTAGATAGTTTGGTTAAACTCAGATGTAGTGGCGTGAGCCATCATCTTGCATGCACAGTCGCAAGCGGGATTGTATTGTTTTACGATTTGAGCCCACAACATACGAGCTGCACGGAATTTGGCAAGCTCCATGAAGTAGTTTGACGAAATACCAAAGTTGAACTTCACGCGGCAAGCTACCTCTTCGGCTTTGTAGCCGGCATCGGTCATTGCAGTCATCCACTCGTTACCCCAAGCGAGAGCGTAACCGAGCTCTTGTGTGATGTGGCCACCGGCGTTGTTGATGAGCAATGCATCAACTGCCAATACGCGATATTTCTTCAATTGAGCAGCTGCAGTCAATACTTCGCCTGCCATAGCTACAACGTCCTCAACATCTTTACCTTTCTTGAGGATGCGTTTGTAGGGGTCGAAGTTGATAGAACCACGCAACTCGGCGAGGTTGTAACCCTTAGCTGTGTAATACTCGGTGAGGACAGTAGCCAACTTAGCGGCATTGCGGATGCATACGTTGAAGTTGATTTCGATGCACTCAGCGTGGATGCCTTCGAGCAATGCAGCGAGGTTCTCAACAGTGATTTGCTCACCTTGCAAGTGGAAGCCGAGTGAGTTTACGCCTTTCTCGAGGATGTCGAGAGCTTTCTCATTAGCGGCCTTAACGTCTACTACGTCGATGTCTTGACGAGTCATCCAGTCGTTGTCGGTACGTGTACCACGAACATAGGGGAACTCGCCGGGAAGTGAATTGAGAGTCTTCAAGTTCTCAATGTCCTCTTCGCGGTACATCGGTTTTACATCGAACCCTTCTGAGGTTCTCCATACGAGCTTTTTGTCAAAATCGGCTCCTTTCAAGTCTGCGACCACTTTGTCTTTCCAATCCTGTGTGCTTACAGGAGGAAACAGGTCGAACAGTTTTTCTTTACTTTCTGCCATAGTCTTTTATTGATTAAGTGTAGTTTAAGTGTTTTTCTTTTCTTATAGCAAAGTATTGACTGTGTGTTGCTTGATGCAACTTCACAAATCGGTCGTAAAAATACTATAAATTATCGAAATAACGTACATGTAAAGGCTTATTTTTATATATGTGTGCTAAAAAACATACTCTCTCGCAGCCCGCATTATGCGACAGCCTGTCGCATGTTGCTACAAAAAACACAAGCAAGACAATACGGTGTGTACTGCCTTGCTTGTGTAGTGGTATTTTGCGGGGTTGTTACATATCGAGCAACCCGTCGGGCAAGTCCATGTGTATGATGCGCTCATCCTCATCAATGGCTCGTACAAAGGCCTCTTGTACGGGGATGAGTAGTTCGCGTTCGTCGGGTGTGGTCACGACAAAAAGCACGTTGATGGTGCTGTCGTCAATGGCTGTTACTTCGCCCAGTGTGCCATGTGTGATGTCGCTGATAGTGAAGCCTATAAAGTAGTCGTCGGGGGTGGCTTCTTCATCGTCTTCTACATAGTAGCTCTTGGGGTAAAATACCTCCAGATTGGTGAAGTCGCGGGCGGTTTCATCGCTATCTACATCTATCAACTTGACAAGTGCTGTGGCACCGGTCTTGAAGCGGTATTCTTCTATGAAAAATGGCACATAGATGTTGTCTATACAACATACAATGTAGGGCGACTCGCCACGGTCAAACACATCGTCGCTGAAGGTGAGCGATATTTCGCCTCGCACACCATGGGGCTTGTTGAATTGGCCTATTTTTATCAGTTCGTCACGGCGTATCATATACACATTTATTATAAACGAGTGATGCGAGCTCCTATCGCGTTGAGGCGACGGTCTATTTCCTGGTATCCGCGGTCTATCTGCTCAATGTTGTGTATGCGGCTTGTGCCTTCGGCGCTCATGGCGGCAATGAGCATGGCTACTCCGGCGCGAATGTCGGGCGATACCATGTCGCATGCGCGTAGCGGGTGGCGACGCTCTTGTCCTATGACTACAGCTCGGTGCGGGTCGCAAAGGATGATTTGTGCTCCCATATCAATGAGTTTGTCGACAAAGAAGAGGCGACTCTCAAACATCTTTTGGTGTATGAGTACGCTACCCTTGGCTTGTGTGGCAACGATAAGGAATACGCTGAGCAAGTCGGGCGTGAGTCCGGGCCACGGAGCGTCGGCAAATGTCATGATAGAGCCGTCGAGGAAGGTGTCTATCTCATAGATGTCGTGCTCGGGTATGTGCAGGTCATCGCCTTGTTGTTCTATGGTGATGCCCAGTCGGCGGAAACTGTCGGGTATGATGCCTAAGTTCTCTACCGAGGCGTTCTTGATAGTAATATCTGAGCCTGTCATGGCGGCAAGACCTATAAATGAGCCTACCTCAATCATGTCGGGCAGGATGGTGTGGGTACAACCGTGCAAGCTGCTCACACCCTGTATGGTGAGTAGGTTGGAGCCTATGCCCTCGATGTGTGCACCCATGCTGTTGAGCATGCGCGAGAGTTGTTGCAAGTAGGGCTCGCACGCCGCATTGTATATGGTGGTAGTGCCTTCGGCCATTACGGCAGCCATGAGGATGTTGGCAGTACCGGTTACTGAGGCTTCATCGAGTAGCATGTATGTGCCTTTGAGGTGCTCGGCGCGTACCTCATATACCGACTTTTCGGTGTCTATGGTGAGCGTTGCGCCCAGCTTTTGTATGCCCAGGAAGTGTGTGTCGAGGCGACGACGACCTATCTTGTCGCCACCGGGCTTGGGCATGCGGGCATATCCATATCGTGCTACAAGCGGGCCCAACATCATTACCGAGCCACGCAGGGCTGTACATTTGGCCAAGAACTCATCACTGTGCAGATACTCCATGTTGAGATTGGCTGCACAGAATGTGTAGGTGTCGAGCGAGTCGCGACTCACCTCTACGCCCATATCGCGCAACAACTGTATGAGGTTGTTGATGTCGCGTATGTCGGGTATGTTTTTCACTGTCACAGGCTCGGCAGTCAACAATGTGGCGCAGATGATTTGAAGTGCCTCATTCTTGGCTCCTTGCGGGGTGAGATCTCCGTGTAGGCGATGTCCGCCTTCTACGATAAACGATGCCATATTTGATGCTGTGTTATGTGTGATGGGTTTTAGCCCGCTTATTTTTTCTTTTTCTTCTTGTTATTGTTGTTGTTTTGCTTGCCTTGTTGTTGGTTGCCTTCGCGCAAATCCTTGGCTCGCATCAACGGGGTATCGATATGGATGGTGCCGTGCGTATAGTCGCGTATGTCATGCCATATCTTTTCGTCTTCGACGTTGTCTTTGTTCCAGGTGAGATACGATCGCTTCATGTAGTTGGCGAGCATATCTACCAGCGCGTCACGCTCTTCGCTCTCGGGCATGGCTTGTGCTTTCTTGAGCATCTCTTCGGCAAACTTTCCGTAGTGGCGCATTTTGATGTCAGAGTTGCTATAAGGAATGCGTTCGGGAAGTGTCAAGAGGCTCTCTTTGCGCACAATCTCGCAAGGGTAATCAATATCGAGTTTGAATTTGGACATGATGGCCAGGTGGTCCCATAACTTGTGCTTGAAGTCGTCTATCTCGCGCAAGTGGGGTACGAGGCTGCTCATGATATTTACAATGGTATAGGCACAACGGGTGCGCTCTTCGCGGTCTTCAATGGTGAGACAGTGGTCTACCATTTGTTGCACGTTGCGTCCATACTCGGGTAGTAACAGTTGTTTCTGTTGTGAATTGTATTCAAGCATAACTTTTTTCAAAAAACTTTGTTTTTGGGGGTTGTGGCCACAAACTCTTTCAGATAGAAGGGCTCGTAGTAGGCCACATCGCTAAACTGTTGTCGAACGAAAGCACGCTCGGCGAGCGCCAACATGCCTGTAGCCAAGGGGTATACGCCATCAACAAATATGGCGTTGGGATGGTTTATTACTTCGCGACATTTGGCTGCGCCATTTCCGCAGAATATCACCTTGCGTTGCGACAACACCTCGGCAAATGTATTTTCGTCTACAATATATGCGCCTACGGGCATTACAGCTTCGAGGCTTTCGTTATATACGGCTGCATATACCTCCATGCGACGGGCGTCGATCATGGGGCATATCAGTGCATCCTCTTCAATATCCACACGGAACATGGCTGTGCAACAGAGCAACTCAAGGGTGCTCACGGTAATCAATGGCAGGTTGAGTCCAAAGCACAATCCCTTGGCTTCCGACACGCCTATGCGCAGTCCGGTGTATGAGCCGGGGCCGCCACTCACAGCTACTGCGTGCAACTCAATGTTGTTTTCGCGTGCATGCTTGAGGCACTCCTCGACATATCCTCCCAGCAAGGAAGCGTGCGATGGGCCATCGAAGTTTTGACGATGAAATTTTACTACACCATCGCTCGAAAGGGCTACCGAACATACTTCGGTAGAGGTTTCTATATGAATAATATTGGGCATATATTGGCTTGTTTGAGATAGGTTGCACAAAAATAACTCTTTTTTTGCAAATTATGGGCAGTTTCACCGCGAAATAAATTAAATTTGCAGAAACATTTCAAAAGACTATGATACAATCGATGACTGGATTTGGCAAAGGTATTGCCGAATTGCCCAATAAAAAAATTATCGTGGAGATTAAGTCGCTCAATAGCAAGCAGCTTGATCTCTCTACCCGTATACCCTCGCTCTACCGCGAGAAAGAGATGGATATTCGTGCCGAGGTGGCTCGCCGACTGGAGCGTGGCAAGGTCGACCTCAATATACGCACCGAGAATATCGCTGCCGAGGGCTCTTCGCGCATCAATGTAGGTGTGCTCAAAGGCTATCACGACCAGATTGTGGGTGCTGCAGCCGAAGCCGGTATAGATACTCCTCAAGATTGGTTTTCGGTGTTGATGCGCATGCCCGATATATTGACTACCGAGAGTGCCGAGTTGCATGACGATGAAGCATCGGCCTTGATGAAGGCTGTAGATGCCGCCCTCAACCAGATTGAGGAGTTCCGTGCTCACGAGGGTAGGGGCTTGCAAGAGATGTTTACCCGCAAGATAGAGAATATAGGTGCTCTGCTCAAGGAGGTTGAGCAATATGAGCAAGAGCGCATTGATAAAATTAAGAACCGCATCATCGATGGCTTGTCGAAGATAAAAGAGATTGACTACGACAAGAATCGTCTCGAACAAGAGATGATTTATTATATCGAGAAACTCGATATCAACGAGGAGAAACATCGCCTCGCCGACCACTTGCGCTACTTCTTGGAGACAATGGATAGCGGTCGCGGTCAAGGCAAGAAGATGGGCTTTATTGCACAAGAAATGGGTCGCGAGATAAATACACTCGGCTCTAAGTCGAACCACGCCGAGATGCAACGCATTGTGGTGCGCATGAAGGACGAGTTGGAGCAAATCAAGGAGCAAGTGCTCAACATTATGTAGTAGAACATCATGGCAAACAGAGGAAAACTTATCATATTTTCGGCTCCTTCGGGCTCGGGTAAGTCTACACTTATCAACTATCTTATGCAACAAGGCTTGCCCTTCTCGTTCTCGGTGTCGGCTACAAGCCGTGCGCCTCGTGGTAGCGAGCAACATGGCAAGGAGTACTATTTCTTGACCGAAGAGGAGTTTCGCACTCGCATCGCTGCCGATGAGTTCTTGGAGTACGAAGAGGTATATCCCGGTAAATTCTACGGCACACTCAAGAGCGAGGTAGAGCGATTGCGCAATGCCGGTCGCCACGTCTTGTTTGATGTCGATGTGGTGGGTGGTGTCAATATCAAGCGCTTCTATGGCGATGAGGCTATGTCGGTATTTATACAGCCCCCTTCGGTAGAGGTGTTGCGCGAGCGTCTCATTGGCCGTGCTACCGATGCTCCCGAGGTGATAGCTACACGTGTGGCCAAGGCCGAGCAAGAGCTTACTTATGCGCCTCAGTTTGACAATATCATTGTCAATGATGTGCTTGAGAATGCTCAACGCGATGTGTTGGCATTGGTGACAAAGTTTATAAACGACTGATATGCGCGTAGGTATATTTTCGGGCTCGTTCAACCCCATACACATGGGACACCTCATGTTGGCGGCCTACTATGTTGAGTATGGCACGTTTGATGAGGTGTGGATGATAGTCTCGCCACACAACCCGTTGCGTGCGCGCGTGTCGGCCCAAGACGACCACCACCGCTGTGCAATGGTAGAACTTGCCTTGAAAGATGTGCCGGGTGTGAAGTTTTGCGATATAGAATTTTCTCTACCACAACCTTCCTATACCATCAATACACTCGATGCATTGCATGAGCGCTATCCCGAGCACGATTTTACACTCATCGTAGGAGCCGACAATTGGCTCATTTTCGACCGCTGGTATAGCCCCGAGCGCATTATCAACGACTATAGCGTGTGTGTATATCCACGTCGTGGTTATGAGGTAGATACTGCTGCATTGCCTCCCAGGGTGAGCTATGTAGAGGCTCCGCTCGTAGAGTTGTCGTCGACATGGGTGCGACAAGGCGTTGCCGAGGGTCGCAATATGACAGCTTTCTTGCCTCATGGCGTGTATGATTATATAAAGGAGAATAATTTGTATAAAGAATAATGATGAACCAACAAGTATACTCAAAGGATATTGTAGAGTTTGTAACCGTGGGTGTAGAGTACTGTTCGCTTGTAGAACGTACAGCCGAGTTGACTCGCCGTGAGTTTAACCTCAACCTGGTACGCATCTTGCCCTTGCTCTATCTCAAAGCTACTTTGTTGCCTGCCGATGAGATTGACGTGGCCGACGACTTGGAGTTTTATGTTACCGAGGAGCAATACGAATATTTGCGTGGTGCTATGTCCAAGCTCTTGGGCGAGGCCGACGATTACTTAGAGGTATTTGAGGCCGACATGGCCTATAGCGATACTCCCTTGGCGGCCTCTGTGTCGGAGGGTCTGGCCGACATCTATCAAGACTTGCGCGACTTGCTTGAGATATATCGACTTGGCAATGAGGAGCTGTCGCAAGCTGCTATATGCCGTTGTCGTCGCAATTTTGTGGCCTATTGGGGACAAAAGTTGGTCAATGTAATGCGCCCGTTGCACGCCATTTGCTTTGGCGATGATGCTGAGCATGACGACGAGTGTGATGCCCACAATGACGAGTTGCATCACCACTGCGACGACGACCACTGTCATTGCCATCACAACGACGATCTATTCTGAAAAAACTCTATGACATCACATTATAGTCACATATCGATAGATAAGGCTACAATCAACGAGCTGCCCATTGAGTGCTTTGCCGGCCACATACACGTGCTGGAAAGTGTCGAGCAGGCTCGCTGTGCGGTAGAGGCATTGCGACAACACAAGATGCTGGGTATCGACACTGAGACGCGCCCCTCGTTTCGCAAAGGTCACACCAACAAGGTGTCGCTCATTCAGCTCTCTACCGACACCGATTGTTACCTTTTTCGCATCAATAAGATAGGACTCATAGACGAGTTGCGCGACTTGCTCACCGACCCCAATGTGACCAAGATAGGTATATCATTGCGCGACGATTTCTCGGTGTTGCGTCGTGTCGATAGCTTCGAGCCTCGCAGTTTTATCGACTTGCAGAGTATGGTGGGCCTGTATGGTATCGACGACATGAGCCTGCAAAAGATATATGCCATCATCTTTGGCAAGAAAATATCCAAGGCACAACGACTCTCCAATTGGGAGGCCGACCAGCTCTCTGTCCCGCAACAATATTATGCGGCGCTCGATGCATGGGCATGCCTACATATTTATGAGGCACTGCAACAAGGAGTTGAGTTCTATTACACACAGTCCAAACAAGTAAATATTGAACCATGAAACGTATAAAGAAATCGGCATTTATCCCTGCCTTGCTACTCGTCTACTTGGCTGTCATGGCCTATATGGGGCGTGACAAACTCATAGCCGGTAATTATCTCGAATACTTTGGTATTCTCGTTGTTACACTTTTGTGCATCGTGATTCTCTTCTTTACGTTGCGCAAGCAAGAGCAGGTGCGTGAGCGTCGCCGTCGCGAGGCCGAGGAGCAAGAGAGTGCTACCAAGAAGTCGCAACACGATACTACGCCCGACAATAAATAGGCACACTTGTCACATTATTATATAATATAGCAAAATGGCAGACCTCACAAGTCTGCCATTTTGTCCGATATTGCCTTGCTCGATACTTTGGCACAGATTTGGTAAAAATATAGGTGTGTCACACAGGTGACGTGATAATGAAATATAGTAACAAATAAAAATATAACAAAACAATGAACATTAAACCGTTGGCAGATAGAGTGTTGGTATTGCCCGCACCTGCCGAAGAAAGAACCATCGGTGGTATCATTATCCCCGATTCAGCCAAGGAAAAACCCCTCAAAGGTACAGTTGTTGCCGTAGGTAACGGTACTAAAGACGAAGAAATGGTAGTGAAACCCAACGATACAGTGCTCTATGGCAAGTATGCCGGTACCGAGTTGGAGTTGGAGGGTGAGAAGTATCTCATCATGCGTCAAGCCGATATTCTCGCTATCATCTGATTTTTTCTTTTATTGTTGAATATCTAAAAAACACAAACTATCATGGCAAAAGATATAAGATTCAATACCCAAGCTCGTGAAGAGCTCCGCGCCGGTGTAGATGCATTGGCCGATGCCGTAAAAGTAACTCTCGGCCCCAAAGGTCGCAACGTTATTATCGACAAGAAATTTGGCGCACCCCACATTACCAAAGACGGTGTGACAGTTGCCAAAGAGATTGAACTCGAAGACCCCTTCCAAAACATGGGTGCTCAACTCGTGAAAGAGGTAGCTTCTAAGACAGGCGACGATGCGGGTGATGGTACTACAACAGCTACCGTGTTGGCTCAAGCTATTGTAAACGTAGGTCTCAAGAACGTTACTGCAGGTGCCAATCCTATGGACCTCAAACGCGGTATCGACAAGGCTGTTGCCAAGGTTGTTGAGGGTATTCGTGCTCAAGCCAAAGAGGTAGGCGACGACTTCTCAAAGATCGAGTCGGTAGCTCGCATCTCGGCCAACAACGACGAGGAGATAGGTCAACTCATCGCCGAGGCTATGCGCAAGGTGAAGAAAGACGGTGTTATCACTGTCGAAGAGGCTAAAGGTACCGATACTACAGTTGAGGTAGTTGAGGGTATGCAATTCGACCGCGGTTACATTTCGCCCTACTTCGTTACCAACACCGAGAAGATGGAATGCGAGATGGAAAACCCCTTCATCCTCATCTACGACAAGAAAATCTCTACACTCAAAGATATGCTCCCCATCCTCGAGGCTTCGGCTCAAAGCGGTCGTCCCTTGCTCATCATTGCCGAGGATGTAGACAATGAAGCACTCGCTACATTGGTAGTAAACCGCTTGCGTGGCTCGTTGAAGATTTGCGCTGTGAAGGCTCCCGGCTTTGGCGACCGTCGCAAAGAGATACTCGAAGACATCGCTGTACTCACCGGTGGTGTAGTAATCTCGGAAGAGAAGGGCATGCGCCTCGATGCTGCTACAGTAGAGATGCTCGGTCGTGCCGAGAAGATTACTGTAAACAAAGACAACACTGTAATCGTAAACGGTCTTGGTAGCAAAGAGTCTATCGAAGCACGCGTAGCTCAAATCAAGGCCCAAATCGAGGTGAGCACCAGCGAATATGACAAAGAGAAGATGCAAGAGCGCCTTGCCAAGTTGGCAGGTGGTGTAGCTGTTCTCTACATCGGTGCTGCATCGGAGGTAGAGATGAAAGAAAAGAAAGACCGCGTAGACGACGCCCTCAGCGCTACTCGCGCAGCTATTGCCGAGGGTATCGTACCCGGTGGTGGTGTTACATACATCCGTTGTATCGACGCTCTCGAAGGCCTCAAAGGTGCCAACGATGACGAGACAACCGGTATCGAAATCGTACGTCGCGCTATCGAAGCCCCCATGCGTCAAATCATGACCAATGCCGGTCTCGAAGGTGCTGTTATCCTTCAAAAGGTACGCGAAGGCAAGGGCGACTTCGGTTTCAACGCACGCACAGGCGTATACGAGAACTTCTTTGAGGCAGGCGTTATCGACCCCGCCAAGGTAACTCGTGTAGCTCTCGAAAATGCTGCCAGCATCGCCGGTATGTTCCTCACTACCGAGTGTGTTATCACCGACAAGAAAGAAGAGAATGCTCCTGCAATGCCCGCACCCGGTATGGGTGGCATGGGCGGCATGATGTAATACTCCGCTACTATACACAACAGGAGGCTGACTAAAAAGTCCTATTAGGGCATTAGTCAGCCTCTTTTTATTATCTGCATGACGTGGGCGTACTCGCGTGTGACAACGCCGGACACCCCGCCGCTGCGTACCCTTCCACCGCCCGCGTACGGGCGCAAAAACCTCGCATATATATGCGCACGTAGGGATGCACCACCGGTGCGTCCGGGTGACGTATACAACGTAATATACGCGTATTATACGCGAGGACATCGCGGACGTACCGTTGGTACGTCCCTACCTTCACCCGCGTGCGGGCGTTTTTGCTCCTCTGTAGTTTTTAAGACAAAAGAACAAAAGAAACAAAAGCTTTAGTGATATAAAAATATGTACCTTATGTTTTTCTGTCCAATTAACAAAACACCAGGCGGGGCTTCTGTAACTTATGTTCTTCTCTCCAATTGACAAAACACCAGGCGAGTCTTATGTGTCTTATGTTCTTCTGTCTCATTAAATTTCCCTCGCCCGCAAGGGCGGGCGTTTTCTCCCTCTGCCCGCAGGGATAGGGGGAGTGTCACTTTGTGACGAGGGGGTTAATAAATACCTTGCAATAACACCTTAACCCCTCAGTCGCTATGCGACACCTCCCCTATATTTTCATGCGAAAACACAGGGGAGGAGTACTTCAACCCCTCCGGTCTGCGACCACCTCCCCTATATTTCATGCGAAAACACAGGGGAGGAGTATTGCGTGTAGGCACGCTTCCCCGCACTTCGTGCCTATCGGCACTCGTACGGGGTTATCCATATTCGTGGCATAAATGCCACTCAACATGTCTTTCAGACATTCTTTGCGCACGTTTCTCTTGCATATACCATCCGGACACACCGTTGGTGCGTGTCTTGCCAAAATAAAAAAATGTAATATTTTCTTGTCTTGGTCGGGGATGTCGGCGAAATGTATTACTTTTGTCGTGCGAAATTATATATATTATATAATAATGATAAAGCATATTCCCAATACTATCACTTGCCTCAATCTGTTGTCGGGTTGCTTGGCGGTTATTTTTGCCTTCGGGGGTAATTATGATGCTGTGGTTGTGTGCATTGCACTGTCGGCGGTGTTTGACTTTTGCGATGGACTTGCTGCACGCTTGCTCAAGGCCTATTCGCCTATGGGCAAGGAACTTGACTCGCTGGCCGACTTGGTGAGCTTTGGCCTTGCTCCGGCCGTGATGTCGTACAATTTGTTGCTTGAGGTGCTTCCCTCCGACTATGCCTGGGTGGCATATGCAACGATGATGATACCCGTGTTTGCGGCCTTGCGATTGGCAAAATTTAACATCGACGACTCGCAGGCTACTACTTTCAAGGGCCTACCCGTGCCGGCCAATGCATTGTGGTGGATAGGTGCTTGCCGTGTGCTTGCCGAGAATAACAATACTGCTACGCTGGTGTGCTTTGTAGCCTCTATAGTTGTCTTTTCGTTGTTGATGGTGAGCAACTTGCCGATGTTCTCGCTCAAGTTCAAGGGCTTGGGATGGCGAGGCAACGAGGTGCGCTATGTAATGATAGTTGTCGCTGTGGCGCTACTTGCCCTGCAAGGTGTGGCGGGTTTTGCACCCATCATAGGCTTGTATGTAATAAAGTCACTTTTGAGCCCCAAGGTGGCGCGGGCATGACAAATGTGCGTGCTCGGGTGGTTTGGTATGCTTTTTGAATATAACAAGAGACACACAACCATATAAACATTTACAACATGGGATGTCTATTTCAGAGTATAGGTATTATTATCATTCTTGTCTTGATGGTGCCGGTGATGCTGTTGCTGTCGCTCTTTGGCCGTGTGCGCCGTGCTACCTTTATGCACAAGAGACATGCCGATGATGATAGCCAAGTGCACAAAGATGAAACTGTGGCCGACGAGGAGGTAGTGTCGGACCGTATCAATAAACCCATCGATCAGAGTACGGTAGAGTATATTGACTTTGAGGAGGTTGATGATAAGAAATAATAACCAACCAAAGGTGCTGCCAATTGTGGCACTTTTGTCGAAAAAATCGTATCTTTGTAAAAAATACTTTCGCTCGCTGTGAAAAATATTCAAGTAAACTTGATATTTCTCGCTCGCTTATGCGTATATTTGAACCGCGAATACATAATGTATTCGCCGTATTAAAACTATAACAATGACCGATACAGTAGCACAATTTGAACATGTAATAGGCATTTGCCGTGAGCTTTATGCCAAGAAGTTGAAAGATTATGGCCCGGCGTGGCGCATACTGCGCACTACATCGCTCACCGATCAAATCTTTATCAAGGCCAATCGTATACGCTCTATAGAGACTAAAGGTGTTAGTTGTATAGACGAGGGTGTGCGCTCGGAGCTTATCGGTATTGTCAACTATGGTATCATAGGACTCATACAGTTGGAACTTGGCTATGCCGAGCGCCAAGACATCACTGTGGAGCAAGCATTGGAGCTGTATGACCGCTTCATGACTCAGACCAAGAACTTGATGTATGCCAAGAATCATGACTATGACGAGGCTTGGCGCTTGATGCGTCCCACGTCATATACCGACCTTATCCTCTCGAAGGTGCATCGCACCAAGCAAATAGAGGATAACCAAGGCGTAACACTCGTGTCGGAGGGTGTAGATGCCAATTATATGGATATGGTAAACTATGCACTCTTTGGTCTTATCCGTATAGAATATGCCGAATGAAGACCCTCGTAGCGTACTCGTAGACACTGCGTCTACTGCGACAACAGCCCCTCGCAACAAATGGTTGGCGGCTCTTGTCGTGCTTGTGCGCATCCTTGTGGGTGTTACCTTTGTTCTGTCGGGGTTTGTCAAGCTGATAGACCCTGTAGGAACGATGTATAAGGTTGAGGACTATTTGCAAGTCTTCAATCTCTCTGTGCTCAACTCGTGGTCGTACTTCTTGGCCATAATGTTGTCGGTGGTAGAGTTTATTCTCGGTGTCAATACATTGCTGGGCTCATACCTGCGCACGACACCGTTGCTGCTGCTCATCTTTATGGTTGTAATGACCCCGATTACGCTGTTTCTTGCCATTGTCAATCCTATGCCCGATTGTGGGTGCTTTGGCGACTTTGTCACGCTGGCCAATTGGCAGACTTTCGGCAAGAATGTCATACTGCTTGCCCTTGTAATCTTCTTGTTTATGTACAACCGACGGGCGCGATCGGTATTCCATCGTGAGGTGCATGCCTTTATAGTGGTGTGGGTTGTGATATATGGCTTGCTGTTGGTCTATATTGCGGCTGCATACTCGCCCGTGTTGGATTTGCGATCGTTCAAGAGTGGTACCAACCTGGCTGCTGCCTATTGGGGCGATGATGCCGAGGAGGTAGAGTATGATTTTGTGTATGAGCGCGAAGGTGTGCAAGCTATATTTGCAATAGATAGTATTCCCGATGAGGCCGATGGCTGGCGCTTTGTAGAACGTCGCGAGCGAGGCGAGAAAGTGTCGCGAGCCGAGGAGAAAAACTCGTTGGATAGCTTTATAGTGTATGATGGCAACGAGGATGTTACCGGGGAGTTGCTCGATCACGAAGGATATACCTTTGTGCTCTTCTCGGAAGACCTTACCCGTGCCAATGATAATGAAATAAACAAGGTGCACGAACTCTATGACTATGCACGAGAGTATGGCTATCCGTTCTATGCCGTAACGGCCTCTACTCCGGCCGAGATAGAGTTGTGGCAAAACGATACCGGAGCCGAGTATCCTTTCTTGTATATGGATAGAAACACTATACGCAATATACAGCGAGCCAATCCCTTCTTGATGGTGCTCAAAGATGGAGTGATATATCATAAACTATATATATCGCACATGCCCAACGAGGCGTTGCTCACTGTACCCGTTGAGCAGATACCGGCCTATGCCGACCCCGAGTCGTATAATGCCGACTATCGCACAATATTCCTTATAGTGCTACTCGTATTGCCTATATTGCTGCTCTACTTTACCGAGCGCGTGGCTCTATTTGCGCTGCGAAGTTTTAGAAGTTGGCGAGAGCGGAGCAAGGAATTGCGAAAGAAGAAAAAAGATTGATATTTATAATAATAAAAAAACTTAGAATTATGAGAAAAAACATTGTAGCAGGTAACTGGAAAATGAATACTACCCTCCAAGAAGGTGTAGCATTGGCCAAAGAGATTAACGAAGCGCTCAAAGGCGTAGAGACAAAGTGTGATGTAGTGATAGCTACTCCCTTTATTCACTTGGTATCGGTTGTAGATGCAGTAGATGCAGCGCGCATAGGTGTGGGTGCTGAAAACTGCGCCGACAAAGCCGAAGGTGCATACACCGGTGAGGTATCGGCTGCTATGGTGGCATCGACAGGTGCCAAATATGTAATCTTGGGCCACTCTGAGCGTCGTGCATACTATCACGAAACTGCCGAGATTCTCAAAGACAAGGTTGTTCTTGCTCTTGCCAATGGTCTTACACCTATTTTCTGTGTAGGTGAGGTGCTCGAAGAGCGCGAGGCCGAAAAGCACTTTGAGGTAGTTGCAGCTCAAATCAAAGACTCGCTCTTTGACCTCTCGGCCGAGGATTTTGCCAAGATTGTAATTGCA
>JAFZFQ010000004.1 GCA_017555825.1 Bacteroidaceae bacterium
CCTACTTCGTTGGGTAACTGTTTGTATTCTCCTATGGCAAACCATGATTTTGATGCATCGCTTGTTCCCGATTTGAGTAACGTGTGCAGGTGCTTGATAAAGGCTTCGTTTAGGGGGGTATGGGCATGATCGATGATATAATCGATACATCTAAAGTGATTGGTTGTCTCTATTATATCATCAACAATTATAGCTTCTTGTGTAATTCCGATGGTGTTGGTTTCGTATATATAGCGAGTCTGTTCTTTTGTCAGTCGGCTACCTTCTATATGGTTTGAGTTATAGGTTAGGTCTATTTGAGTGCGATGATATATGCCACCTTTTATGCCACCGGCCTTTTGCTCGCGAAGTGCTTTCAAAAGAGGACTTATTTTACTTTTCGCATTCTTGCGTTCAGGTACGTGTGCATCGGCCGGAAGAGTCCATGTTTTGCCTATTAGTTGAGCATTAGGTATTCGGCCTTTGGCGCAATAGTTTCTAACGGTGCGTTCTGAAATATTGTGCATAATGGCGTATTCTTTAGTTGTAATAAAGTTGCTGCTCATATATCTATTGAATTTCGGTTTTATGCAAAGATAACTATTTTCTTGCCGATAACGGCAAGAAAAGTGGCGGTTTTTACTCCGTTTTATTCTTTTTTGTGCCGATAAGGAGTGGTCGTGGAGTTTGTGCGATGTTTCGAGGCTCTACATCATCCACTCTACGAGTGGCAGTAGTAGCGATATGGCTACGCCGGTGAGGCCGATGGCGAGGCCGCTTACTGCGCCTTCGAGTGCTCCGAGTTCGATGGCACGCGATGTGCCTATGCCGTGCGAGGCCGATCCGAGTGCGAGCCCGCGTGCTATGGGGTGGGTGATGCCGCACTTGTCGAGTAACCAAGGGCCTATCAAGCTGCCAATAATGCCTGTGATAAAAACGACAATGGCTGTAATGGATGGTAGTCCGCCCCAACGCGCCGAGAGGGGTAGGGCGATGGGCATGGTGGCCGACTTGGGTTGTAGCGAAGCAATGAGAATTGAGTCGAGCCCAAAGAGGTGACCCAATAGTATGACACTTGCAATACCTATCAATCCACCTACTGCGGTGGCAATAAAGATGGTTATTTCGCGGCCTCGCAAGTGTTCGATTTGCTCATACAATAGGTAGCCCAATGCTACAACCGTGGGGCCTAAGAGAAAGTCGAGAAAGGCTGTGCCGGCTTGAAAAGTGGGATAGTCGATATCTAGCACAAGTAGTGCTATGAGTGTGAGTATCATACCTACGGCTACAGGATGTACCCATGCCGATCGCAAACGTCGGTAGAGCATAGTGCCTAAATAGTAACTACCTACAACAAGTAGTAACATGGCGGGTGTAGATGATATTATCTCTTTCATTTTCGGGTATTTGTTGTTTTGTTTTTAAAGCATCGGTTGAGATATTGAGCCGTAGCGCCTGTGCTGAGTAGTACAAACACGGTAGAAACGAGGGTAATGGTGATAATACCTACCCAATTTCGAGCTATTGCCTCATATTGGGCCATGATGCCTACGCCGGCGGGTACAAAAAGAACAGCCATATTCTGGGTGAGTGCGCGTGCCACACTGCGCACACTATCGGGGTGTACGATGCGCAAACAAAGGGCAACAAAGAGTAGTAGCATGCCACATACGCTACCCGGAACAATACCGCCTATAAGGTGGCTCATGCCCATTCCCAGAAAGTAGAAAGATAATATTATACAAACTCCTTTAATTATCATATCGTATAGATTTGTTATACAGTGAAATGTGCGTTTTGTTGATGGTTTGCGAATGGTGTTTTGCAGTGTCGTAAATATGCTATTCGCATACCGATATGTCTACTCCGTTGCTTGTCAAAACGCCCTCTTCGATCAGTAGTCGCACTACTTCTATAACCTGTGTGCGGGGGTATCGTATTGTGTCGACGAGGTGTGTAATCGGGGTGCTTCGGTGCTTGCCAAGGAGGCGTTTCACCTCGGCGGTAATGAGCTCCATGCGCTCCTTGTTTAGTGGTTGTGTGCGCGCTGCTCTGCACACGTCGCAGGTGTCGCAATCGGCCTTCGGCTCCTCGTCAAAGTAACGCAACAACATCGATGCGCGACAAGTCTCGGCAGTGGCATATCCAATCATATATTCGACGCGTTCTTGCATGCGTTCCTTGCGAGCTTCATACACGCTGTGCGGAATAACGATATATTTGCCCTCTACGCGACGAACGGGTAGGTAGATGAAGGGTGTACGCTTGCGCGGGATATAATGCAATACGCGCAAACGAGAGAGCTTTAGCAGAGCTTCGTACACCTCTTGCGATGTGAGGCCGAGTCGATTTTGTAATAACTCCTCATGAATCATCACGTAATCGGCAAATAGACCGGTGTATGAACGCAACAAACATTGCAATACGCGTTCGGTGGTATCATCTATGTCGGCAAGATTGTATAGTTCGTCGCGACGCATTTCCATCATCACGCGCGACAGTGCATCGGTCTCTTCTATAAACTCTAACGCGCCCGCTTGGGTGAGAATTTCCAAGGCGCTTATTGCTTGAGTTGTCTGAGTGTGAAATGTTTGGCAGAACTGATTTAAACTAAATTCTCGCATTTGCTCGGCGCCTTCGCCTACGGCAAACCCCAAAAAGTTGCACACGCGCTCATAGGTGCTGCGTATAAACTCTTTGTCGGGGAAGCTCTCGGTAATGCGTTTGCGCAAGGTTGCACGGTCGCTCTTGCCGTAGAGCAATACTGCATACGAGCGCAATCCGTCGCGTCCGGCACGTCCTGCCTCTTGGTAGTACTCCTCGGGTGAGTTGGGTATGTCTACATGCACAACCAAGCGTACATCGGGTTTGTCTATGCCCATGCCAAAGGCGTTGGTAGCTACCATCACGCGCACCTCGCCACTTGTCCAGCGTTGCTGTCGGTCGTTTTTATCCTCGGGTGAAAGACCGGCATGGTAGAACGTGGCCGGAACGTTGTGATGTTGCAGTTCTGTTGCAATCTCTATTGTGCGCTTGCGGCTGCGTACGTATACGATAGCGCACCCGGGTACACGCTCCAATATATGAATGAGTTGTTGTATCTTGTTCTCGCCCGTGCGCACTACATACGATATGTTGGGGCGCGCAAAGGTGAGTTGCAGGCGATTGGGATTTTGCATTTGCAACTTGTTGCATATATCGTCGGCTACGGTGCGAGTTGCCGAGGCTGTAAGGGCCAAGACCGGCACGCCGGGTAGTTGCTGGCGCAGTGTGGCGATGCGTAGGTATGAGGGGCGGAAGTCGTATCCCCATTGTGATATACAGTGTGCCTCGTCTACAACCAATAGTGACACGTTCATTTCGCGCAGTCTGTCTTGAAACATCTCGGTTGATAGGCGTTCGGGCGACACATACAAGAACTTGTAAGCCCCGTTTACACAATTCTCAAATGCAACATTGCGCTCGCGTCTTGTCATGCCCGAAGCTATCATTGCAGCCTTGATGCCTCGGCGGCGCAGGTTGTCTACCTGGTCTTTCATCAAGGCGATGAGTGGTGTGATAACAATACACACGCCATCGAGTGCCATGGCCGGAACCTGGAAGGTGAGCGACTTGCCACCACCTGTAGCCATGAGTCCCAGCGTGTCGCGACCCGACAATACCGAGAGGATAATATCCTCTTGCATGGGGCGAAACGAGTCGTATCCCCAGTAGCGATGCAGTATGTCGTGTATTGTTTGTTGCATGGTGAGTTGTTTTTATCGCTCACAAATGTACAAAAATATCTGCTTGCGGTGATGCGATGTTGTGCAAATTATGGTTTGTGTGCGAGAGAGTGCGAGGGGGGTATAAAAACACACTGCGCCGTTCCTTGCGGAACAGCGCAGTGGTTGTTTTGTGAAAAGTATTGTTAAAATACTGATTATTCGGCAACTTCTTCAGCTACAACATCAAATGTGAGCTCAACCGATACTTCGGGGTGCAATTTGATGATAGCGTTGTATGTACCAACTTCTTTGATAGTATCTTTAACGATGATTTTCTTGCGGTCGATTTCTTGACCGAGAGCAGCCAAAGCCTCAGAAACTTTAGCGTTGTTGATACCACCATAGATAGTGCCGTTCTCGCTAGCTTTAGCGGTGATAACCACTTTGAGCTCAGCTACTGCTGCTGCGATAGCCTCAGCGTCAGCTTTGATCTTAGCGAGTTTGTGTGCACGTTGCTTCTTGTTCTCTGCCAAAACTTTCAACGCAGAGGCTGAAGCGATTACTGCCAAACCTTGGGGGATAAGGTAGTTGCGACCGTAGCCGTCTTTTACTGTTACTACATCATCTTTGTAGCCGAGGCTTGCGATATCTTCTTTCAATATAACTTGCATGTTAATATCCTCCTTACGTTAAAATTATTTCATCATATCGGTTACATAGGGAAGCAATGCCAAGTGGCGTGCTCTCTTCACTGCTTGAGCAATGCGGCGTTGGAACTTCAACGAAGTACCTGTGATACGACGGGGAAGGATTTTGCCTTGCTCGTTCAAGAATTTCTTCAAGAACTCGGGATCTTTGTAGTCGATATACTTAATACCGTTCTTTTTGAAACGGCAGTATTTTTTCTTCTTGACATCTACCGACGCGGGAGTCAAATATCTGATTTCCGATTGTGCTTGTGCCATGTCTTAGTTCTCCTTTACTTCTTCGTTAGTAGTTGTGTTAGCTTTTACGCCTCTTCTCTTGATGGCATACTCGTGAGCAAATTTGTCTTGCTTGAATGTCAAGAAGCGGATTACGCGCTCATCGCGACGGAAGTTTACTTCGAGAGTCTTGATTACTTGAGGCTCAGCGTCGAACTCGATGAAAGTGTAGAAGCCGGTTGATTTCTTCTCGATGGGATATGCCAATTTGCGCAAGCCCCACTCTTCTTTGTTGACGATAGCTGCACCGTTGTCGGCGAGAATCTTCTCAAATTTTTCTACCGCTTCCTTCATCTGCTCAGCAGACAAAACGGGAGTTAAAATGAAAACGGTTTCGTAGTGATTCATACTGTTTTTAATTGTTTATTTGTTTGTTTTGCAAAATTGCGGTGCAAAGATACTCATTTCTTTTGGAATAGGCAAATTTTTCCTATTCTTTTTGATTTGCCACTATCGGGCTCGGAGTTGCCAGAAGGCTACTGCTGCTGCGGCTGCCACGTTGAGCGAGTCTACTCCATGTGCCATGGGTATGCGTGCTACGTAGTCGGCATTGTCTATTACATGGTTGGCGAGTCCGTCGCCTTCTGTTCCCATTACAATAGCCAGGCGTGGCTCGGCGTTGAGTGTCTCGTCGTCTATCGACACCGAGTTGTCGCTCAGTGCCATGGCTACGGTTTTATAACCGAGTTCATTGAGGCTCTGTATGGGGCTCTCTATCCACGTCCAGGGTACGAGAAATACCGAGCCCATCGATACTCTCACTGCGCGACGATTGAGCGGGTCGCATGAGGTAGGTGTGAGCAATACGGCGTCTATGCCCAAGGCTGCTGCCGAGCGAAATATGGCGCCTATGTTGGTCGTGTCTACCACGCCATCTACTACCACAATGCGACGGCTATTGCCGCATACTTCTTCTATGCTGCGGGGTGCGGGGCGACGCATGGCACACAGTACGCCTCGGGTGAGGGTGTATCCGGTGAGCGATGCCAGCAGGTCGCGCTCGCCTGTGTATACCGGGATATCGCCACAGCGTGCCACAATATCGGCGGCATCGCCTACGATGTGCTTCTGCTCGCATAGCAATGCCAGCGGTTCGTATCCGGCATCGAGTGCTACGCGTATCACTTTGGGGCTCTCGGCTATAAACACTCCTTTGTCGGGCTCAATGCGGTTGCGTAGTTGTGCCTCGGTGAGGGTGGCAAATATCTCTACTCCCGGGTGGGTGAGCGATGTTATCTCTATAATGGGCATGTGTGTGGTGTAGGTAAAATGTTATTCGAACTTGATAGATTGAGCCGGACGTATGAGTGCCACAATATACGATGGTCCCAACAACATGAGCATAG
>JAFZFQ010000060.1 GCA_017555825.1 Bacteroidaceae bacterium
AAGGAATTATTTTTTCTCTGTTTTTTCGGCAGCCAATCGGGCTTGATACTCTTTCATTTTTTTCTGCCACGCCTTGCGTTTGGCTTGTGCGCGAGCGGCTTTTTGAGCCTCGTATTCGGCATACTGTTTTTCAAGAAAATTATCGGCCATGGTAGGGGGTGTGAAAGGGTGAAACAATCAGTTGAGGTGTGGCTCGCTGGGGCACAAGAGCCATGCACGAAATTCAGAGCCCAGAGTCTTTACAATCTCTTGCCAATAGGTGTCGTCTTGTGCTGTCATTGCAGCCACGGTATTGTTAAGGTTGGTTACAGCCCAAGTCTTTTCTTCAATCTCTCTTTTGAGTTGTCCTGCACTCCAACCACTATATCCTGCAAAGAACTTGATACAGCGTTCGTCATACTCCTCGCTGTTGATGTATTGCAATACGTCGGTAAAGTTGCCGCCAATAAATAGGCCGTTTTCCAATGCTACAGAGTCGCGAAATAGGTGGCCCAATGTGTGTATATAGAGCAATCGGCCATGTTCTACGGGTCCGCCTACGTGCAGTGGAATGTGTGTGGGGCACGAGGCATTGCGCAATACGCTGTTGAGTGAAATGTTGCTGCGACGATTTAGTACCAATCCCACTGTACCCTCGGTGTCGTTGTGATCGACGATTAATATTACCGAACGGCGAAAGTGTGCCTCCGTGAGAAAAGGCTCTACAACAAGCAAGTCGCCCGACTGTGGATCGCGTTGCGGTTGCTTAATATCGAATATGTCGTTTATCTGTTTCAAGATATGTGCCCGATGGATATTGATGGGGGTTATAGCTTAAATCCGAGTTTGCGCAGTACAGTAGAGTTGTTGTCGGTTGTTCCGGTGATGGTGTATGCCCCGAACTCGCGACGGATGCCATACGAATTGCGCAACCTCTCAAAGTCGTAGGGCTGACGCTTGAGGTTTCGGGTTTCAAACAGCGGGTTATAGCTCGATAATACAGCAGTGGCTATGGGGTCGCTGTTGCGAGCCAAGGCGAGCGTGCTCACCGGTGGGGTGGGTGGTACAATATCTGATGTGTCTATTGTCACCCCAAGCTCTTTTCCTACAGCCTCTACAATCATGCGAGTGGCATTGGCTTTGCCGTCGGACGAGTAGCCTGCGGTATGAGGGGTAGCAATAAATGATGCAAACATCAGGGCTGTATTCAGGCGAGGCTCGCCCTCCCAACAGTCCATTACAGCATCACCTACTTTCTCTGTGTTGAGTGCGCGCAACAATGCGTAGTTGTCTACCACTGCACCACGTGCCGAGTTGATAACAAGGGGACGGCGTTGCAACGAGTCGAAGAATGTAGCCGAGCCCAAGTGACAAGTTGCGTATTCGCCCTGCATGGTGAGGGGTGTGTGGAATGTTACAATATCTGATTGTGCAGCAATCTCTTCGAGTGAAACAAACTTGTCGGCACCCTCTGCGGCTGCGCGAGGAGGGTCGTTGAGCAATACATTCATACCCAAGGCACGACAATATTTCTCTACAATCGAGCCCACGTGTCCCACGCCTATAATACCGATGGTCATATCGGAAATATTGCGATTTTTGGAGCGAGCCCAAAGGAGTATCGACGCAAGCACATACTGACCCACCGAGCCGGCATTACAGCCCGGCGCATTTTGCCAGCGTATACCATTCTCTTGGCAATATTGGGTGTCAATATGGTCGTATCCTATGGTCGCCGTGCCCACAAATTTGCATCGCGAGCCGTTGAGCAATCGCTTGTCGACGCGTGTGCGGGTGCGCACCAATAGTATATCGGCATCGCGTACAACGGCATTGGTTATTTCGTGTGGTTCGTAGTAGCTTACTTGCGCATAGGGCTCAAGCAATCCGTGGAGAAAGGGGATTTTGCTATCGGCTACTATATGGACATCTTGTGCGCTCATATCAGATTGTAATTTTGAAAACCTCTGCAAAAATATATTTTTTCTCCGAATAATTGCTATCGGCGGGTAATAATCTTGTATATAAAATTTGCAACTATTCGCTGTAATTTCTCAAAAATCTTATTATGAGCAATTGCCGAAAATAGTTAAACTTGGATAACATAAAAATATAATGCCTTGCCAATGCGTTATAAGAAAATTAATTGTAAATTTGCATAAAACTATAATTGGTATGAAGCGCGTATTGTTACATATTATCCTTGTTGTGGCTATGTTTGTGCCCATTGTGGCTTGTGGCCAGAGTGCAAAGATTAAGTTTGACAATACGATGCATGACTTTGAACTTGTGCCCGAAGATGGCGGGCCTGTAGCGCACGATTTTGTGTTTAGCAATGTGGGCGATGCTCCGTTGGTTGTAATCGAGGTAAATACCAACTGTGGTTGCACGGTGGCCGACTTTCCGCAAGCTCCCGTTGCGCCGGGCAAGCAGGGTGTAATTTCTATTACATTCGACCCCAAGGGGCATCCTGGTGAGTTTGCCAAGGAGATAGTTGTAAAGACCAATGCCAAGAAGAAAAAGAGTCGTCTGCACATCAAAGGAATGGTGCTTCCTCAACAATAGTATGAGACTATGAAAGTAAAGTGCATTATACTTGCTATATTGTTTGTGTTGCTGGCGCATTGTGGCGTGGCACAGGCTGTTATTTTGTTCAATGAGCAGCGACATGACTTTGGCGATATACAAGAAAATCTCGGCGAGGTGACACACAATTTTGTCTTTCGCAATGCAGGCAACGAACCGTTGGTAATATCCAAGGTGCGCACATCGTGCGGTTGCACAGTACCTGAGTATTCCGAGGTGCCTATTGCTCCGGGCGATACGGGTAGTGTGAAGATTACATTCAATCCTGCAGGTCGTCCCGGTAAATTCAGCAAGCCCATCTATGTACACACCAATACAACTCCCGAGCGCACCATTCTGCGCATTATAGGTAACGTCGTTCAAGAGGATGCTGTACCCGATATGCAATATGCCTACCGTATTGGCGATGTAGCCCTCAAGTCGCTACATGTGTCGATGTCGAAGCTACCCAAGGGTCGCATCAAGCAAGATAGCCTTGAGATAGCCAACGTAGGTAGCACACCGCTTGTGCCTCGTGCTGTTGATGTGCCTCAACACATCGCTGTTACTTTTGTTCCCGACACCCTGCACAAGGGCGAGGTGGGTGTAATGCACATTGCCTACAACCCTGATGCGATAGACGATTGGGGCTACCGTCGTGATGAGTTCTATATCGAAGGTACAGTGTCGAGCGATACGCCTGCTACCGATGCTCTCTACAATACCATCACTGTGTCGGGTGTGTTGCAAGAAGATTTTGAAGCCTATACCCCGCAACAGCTCGACAAGGCTCCTATATTGGTAGTAGGTCGACCGGTTGTCGATTTCAAGGTTGTAGAGGGTGCCGAAAAGGTGCGTCGTGAAATATATGTAGTCAATGCCGGATATTCGCCCTTAGAGATACACAAGGTGCGTACCGACGATACTGTATTGAAAGCAACCGTAAAGAAAAACAAGATAAAGCCCGGACAGTCTACTACGATGGTAATAGAGC
>JAFZFQ010000005.1 GCA_017555825.1 Bacteroidaceae bacterium
ACTATACAATTTGCTATACACACAAATTTATAAAGAAATTCAAGAGCACAAATCCACCGCGCACTATTTACAAGTATACAAAATTGATATACAGCAAATTACAATTAAATATTAAAAAAATATTGGGACAGCAGTGTACCGCTGGTACGTCCCTACCTCTCGCCCCTGTGGGATGAGGCTGATAGGTTCTTGCCTTACAATACCTTAAAGGTTGGTGAATAAATGGGTGGGAATGGGTGTGTGGGTGGGTATTTTTTATTAATTTTGTGGCGAATTTTGGTGAACGACAAGACCTTAAAGGGAATGAAATTTATAAAAAAACCGTTATCGGACTTTGGTGATTATGTGATGCTCATGGGTCGTACTTTTACGCGTCCCGATCGATTGCGCGAGTCGTTTCGTTGCTACCTCGATGAGCTGTATAAACTTGGAGTGAGTTCTATACTCATAGTTATAGTGATATCTATCTTTATCGGTGCTCTTATCACGATACAGATGCAACTTAACATTATGTCGCCGTCGTTGCCTCGCTATACGGTGGGCTACTCGGTGCGTGAGATAGTGTTGCTGGAGTTTTCGTCGTCGATCATGGCGCTGATATTGGCGGGTAAGGTGGGCTCGAATATTGCGTCGGAGATAGGTACGATGCGTGTGTCGGAGCAGATAGATGCCATGGAGGTGATGGGCATAAATAGTGCCAACTATATCATCTTGCCCAAGATTGCTGCTATGGTGAGCTATATACCTTTGCTGTCGGCTTTCAGTATGATTACGGGCCTTGGCGGTGCCTATTTTGTGGCGCTGTTTACCGATATAATGCCTATGTCGACACTGACACATGGCTTCCAGGCCTACTTCAAGGAGCACTATATATGGTATGCGTTGTTCAAGACGCTGTTTTTTGGCTACATCATCAGTAGCGTGTCGGCTTACTATGGCTACTCGGTGAAGGGCGGCTCGCGTGAGGTGGGCCGTGCGAGTACCAATGCCGTGGTGGTGAGCAGTGTGCTTGTGCTCATTACCGACGTATTACTCACTCAAATCATAATGGGATGATAGAGGTAAAGAATATCAATAAGTCGTTTGATGACAGACAGGTGTTGTTTGACATCTCGGCACGATTTGACAAGGGAAAGACCAACTTGATAATAGGTCAGAGTGGCTCGGGTAAGACCGTGTTGCTGAAGTCGATAATAGGCTTGCGCACACCCGAGACGGGCGAGATACTGTATGATGGTCGTAACAGCTTGGCGATGAATGCGCGCCAAATAAAGGAGTTGCGCAAGGAGATTGGTATGCTGTTTCAAGGGTCGGCGCTGTTTGACTCGGAGACGGTGCTGGGCAATGTGATGTTTCCGTTGCGCATGCACACCAATATGACCTATCGCGACTGCAAGAAGCGTGCCGAGTTTTGCCTCGATCGCGTAAACTTGCATCATGCTCACAACTTGTATCCGTCGGAGATAAGTGGCGGTATGCAGAAGCGTGTAGCCATTGCACGTGCCATAGCCCTGAACCCCAAGTACCTCTTCTGCGACGAGCCCAACTCGGGCCTCGACCCCAAGACTTCGCTGGTGATAGACGAGTTGCTGAGCGACATCACGCACGAGTATGACATGACTACTATCATCAATACCCACGACATGAACTCGGTGCTGGGTATAGGCGAGCACATTATCTTTATAAACAAGGGTCGCCTTGAGTGGGAGGGTAGCAGTAGCGAGATAACCACGAGCACCAACGAGGCATTGGAAGACTTTATCTTTGCCACACCGTTGTTTAAGGACGTAAAAGGCTACTTGGTGTCGCAAGGTCGATAGTAGCAGTAATAAACCGCCGTAGAAAGTGCCCCCCCTATGGATAGCGAGAAGACAACACAACCGATAGAACAGCCCGCCGGCATGGTGCTGCGCACCGAGGAGTTGGTGAAGAAATATCGCCAACGCACGGTGGTGAACCATGTGTCGATAAACGTGACACAGGGCGAGATTGTGGGACTCTTGGGCCCCAACGGCGCCGGAAAGACGACCACATTCTACATGACTACGGGTCTTGTACCGCCCAACGAGGGCCATATATACCTCAATGACCTGGATATTACCGACTATCCCGTATATAAACGCGCACAGCATGGTATAGGCTATCTGGCGCAAGAGCCGTCGGTGTTTCGCAAACTGTCGGTCGAGGACAATATACGTGCCGTGTTGCAGATGACCAACACAACGGCCGAGTATCAGCGCGAGAAGTTGGAGAGCCTCATTGCCGAGTTTCGCCTGGGCAAGGTGCGCAAGAACCTTGGCGACCAACTGTCGGGAGGTGAGCGACGTCGCACCGAGATAGCACGCTGTCTGGCCATTGACCCCAAGTTTATCATGCTCGACGAGCCCTTTGCCGGTGTAGACCCTATTGCCGTAGAGGATATACAGTATATTGTGTATAAACTCAAGGAGAAGAACATAGGTATACTCATTACCGACCACAATGCGCCCGAGACGCTGAGTATTACCGACCGCGCCTACCTGTTGTTTGAGGGTAAGATACTCTTCCAGGGCACATCGGAAGAGCTGGCCGAGAATCCTGTCGTGCGCGAGAAGTATTTGGGCCGTAGCTTTGTATTCCGTCGCAAGAAGTTCGATTGATAGGGTAGATACTACCTCGAAATATAGCACAAGGGCATGCCGCAATGAGTGGCATGCCCTTGTGGCTTATAGGGGGATTGTTGTCAGCCAAAGATGTGTCGGCCAATGATGCGGTGATACCAGCGCAGGTCGAAGTTGTTGACCGTATCTTCGATAGTAGAAATGATGCGTTGCTCGGCCTCGTCGCACCAGGTGCGGAAGTCGGCATTGGGCTTGTAGTCGTGCATGATGTCGACCAGGCGATCGATGTCGAAGTGGTGTGAAACAACACCTGCACCCACCTTCATGGCGTCGAAGCCGTTGCACTCCTGCTCGATGTGCACGGGTACAAGCAGGGCGGGCTTGCCCAAGTATAGTGCCTCGCACACACTCTCGAAGCCCGAAGTGGTGGCATAACCGCCACAGCCTGCCATCGACTGCAGAAACTTGGTGTCGTTGATGGTGTGCATGGTGAGTCCGGGTTGTAGTTCGTAGGTCTCGGGCATGTCGGGCTTGTCCCAGAAGAAGTGCATTTCGACCTCGGGATGCAGAGCGTGCCATTGTTGCACCTCGTCGGCAAATCCGCTGTTGAGCATATATCCGTGTATATATTGTCCTTGACGAGGCTCTATATTGCGCACGCTACTGCGCAAGATGGGTGGTACGACCACAATGTCGTGGTCGGGGTCGTCGTCCATGGGGTAGAACGAGAGAGCCAGTCGTCGACACGAGCCTACACTTGTTACCGTGGTAAAAAGGCGCAAGGGGTCGAGCTCGATTTTGCTCTTCTTGCTGGGGAACTCGAAGTCCTTGTGCAAGAAAAGGTATTGGTGCCCTATGCTGATGATGGGCAACTGCATGGGTGCCAGGTAGTTGGAAATACCTACCATGACGTCGTAGAAGTTGATGATGGCGTCGGGCTCAATCTGTGCAATGGTAGTGCGCAGCTTGTGCATCGAGAGCGAGAAGCCCGGTAGCTTGATGATATTCTCGATAAAAGAGTTGAAATATGAGGGACGCTTGCCACCCACGCCTTGCACGAAGTTGGGGCTATCGAACGAGTCGATTGCGGTACCCTCCATGCGGTCGTAGAAGTATTGAGGGATGACACGCGCCGGATTCTTGCCCACCATGCACGCTACCACCTCATGCCCGTTGCGTTCGAGCATGGCTTTCATTTCGATAGCTTGCATAAAGTGGCCTCGGCCTTCGCCTTGTACAACAAACAAGAATTTCATATTCTGCAATATTATAATTATGCGACAAAGTAAATAAGTTTTTGCAAAATAAGCAAGAGGCCGATATATAAATTGCAGAGCCGAGAGGGCCGTAATTGGGCAAAAAAGAGGTGCAGCATCGCCGATACTGCACCTGTGTATAGAGGGGGAGGTGTGGGTTGAAAATTAGAACACCAAAACCTTCTTGTTGTTGACGATATACAAGCCACGAGCCAACTTGATAGTTGTGTCGCCGTTGGCAACAGCTACCAATACGCCTTGTGCGTTGTAGATAGCAACACTCTCGGTTGTATTGATGTGCAATGTGCCGTTGCTGCCATATACAGTGATGTTGTTGTCGATAACGCCTTGTACGCTGCCGTCTTGGGGGATAGCCAACCAAGCCTCAACCACGTCGTTTTCGCTCCACTTACGGTCGGCTATGTCGCTACCATCGGCGTGAGTCTCAACGTATGCCCAGTCGGTGCCGCAAGTATACTTGTACTTCATAGCGCGAGTAACGCCCATGAGGGTCATAGTGTAGTGAGTCTCGTCGACTTGCATCATGGGGATGAAAGTCCAACCTGTCATTTCGCCGGCAATGTAGCAAGCGGGAGTACCGGCAGGAACAGTAACGTTGTAAATGAGTGTCTCGGGCTCTTGGGGTACATCGGGAGCGTCGGCGATAGACTTCCAAGCCTCAACCACGTCGTTGTCGCTGTGTGTGCGGTCGCCAATGTCGTTACCGTCGGCTTGGCACTCAACGTATGCCCAGTCCTCGCCACAAGTATACTTGTACTTCATGGCACGAGTAGCGTTGTCGAAAGTGTAGGTATAGTGAGTCTCGTCAACTTGATACATCATAGTGAAAGTCCAATCGTTCATTTCACCGGCGATGTAGCAGGCAGGAGTACCGGCGGGTACAGTAACATTGTAGGTAACAGAGCCGGGAGCCTCGGGGATCTTGCGCCAAGCCTCAACAACATCATTTTCGCTGTAAGTGCGGTCGGCTTTCTCGTCGAAGTTGGCAAGACACTCAACATAGTCCCAAGAGCGACCACAGATGTATTTGTAGGGCAACGACTTGGTAACATTGTCGAGGCTTACAGTGAAGTGAGTCTCGTCGACCATAGTCATTTCAATTGCGCTGGCAAGGTCCCATTCGTTATACTTACCTACGATATAGCAAGCAGGAGTACCCGCGGGAACAGTAACGTTGTAAACGAGAGTTTCGGGCGCTTCGGGCTCAACTACCTCGCCTGCGTTGATGATAGTAACGTCGGTGCGACCCG